>JBAXGK010000016.1:0-17549 GCA_037139435.1 Candidatus Omnitrophota bacterium
TTCTGCGTGAAAGAGAACATCCCATCCACATACCACGAGTTCTCCACCTGGCTGCGCACCGCCTCGTAGGATTTCTTCCCGCTCTGCCGCGCTTTTTCAAGATCTAGAGAATCGAAGCTCCCGTAGATCGTCCCCTGATAACTATTGATATCATCCGACGGACTGCCTGAGGTCTTGGATTTTACGCCTGCCCAACCGTAACCGCCCGCGAGACCCACACGCCAATGGTTATCCAGCACTTTATCCGCGCCGATCGTGGTTCCAAAAGTATTCGCCGAGAATCCCGCAATCCCTTTGCGCGTATCCTGCTTCAAGTGACTCCCAAGAGCCTGCATCCAGACGCCAACACCGTTCAGCATATCCCCGCTTGAGACGCCTGAGCCGGACGCCCCGCCGCTCCTTTCACCGCCAAGGCGGTTACTGACCGTCGTAAATCCCTGTCCTGTCAGAGCGCGACTTCCCTCCGCCGCTCCCGAACTCACATCGGGTATCATGGTGTTGAGAGCGGAATCCACCTGCGGACCGCTTAATCCGTCAAGCGTATTCAGCACGTTCAGCATATCGCCCGTCGGGTTTGTAATGTCATCCAGCACAGTGCCAACAGCAACAGCGTTGGGATTCCCCTTGGCATCGGAGGCAAAACCGTTTGCGGCGCGATTCGTGGTCAATATTAAATCGTCGCCGATAGTCGTCGCATTGAACACCGCATGGGTATAGTTCGGAGTGGTAATTTCAGGGGCCGCTATACTACCTCCGGAGGCGCCGTCTATGATCGTGTAAACCGCACCGCTCGGAATAAAGTTTTCTACATCCAAGATCAGAGCGTCGGTCGCGACTAAGGCACATGTCCCGGTCGTGCTAAGCGTGCCGCTCGAAGTGCCTCTTACCGCGACCTTAAGCTTTGCCCCCGCGGCCTGGGTATAATTACCTGAGCCGATATTCAATTTAATTGTACCGATATCGATGGTCGCGTTATTCTGAACATTTCCCGCACCGGTGCCGAGAGCGCTGCTATTACTGACCTGCAATGTGCCGCCGGTGACCGTCGTGCCTCCGGTATAGGAGTTAGCGCCGGAGAGAGTAAGAGTTCCCGCGCCAAACTTGGTTAAGCCCGTGGCACTGGTATTATCAGCAATGACGGAACTGAGGGTCAGCCCAGCGCTTGCGTTGTTCTGGAGAATCACCAGATCCTTGCCGGCAGCCCCTCTCAGGGTTCCCCCGGTAATGGTGGAAAGATTGTTGCCGACGGCGCTGGTGACGAGGATGCCGCCCGTAGTGAGGATTTTTCCCGTCTCCGTCGTAATGGTATCTGCTGCCATCTGATTAAACCGAAGACTGGTGATTGAAGTGTCGCCGGCCAGAGCAACGTCTGTGACCACATCGGCATTCCCCGAGAGGGCCGTCGTAGTGCTGTTTGTATATCCCGAAAGGGTGGATAGGCCGACGATCCAGGCATTGGTGGAATCCTTGGCCGCCCAGTCGTTCCCACCCACGGTGGCATACGCTACGCCGCTCCCCGTCAGGATAGTCGAAGCAGTCCCCGTGCCGGTCGTGATGCCGTTGGTGGCGCTTAACGTTCCCGTGGGTTGGGTAAAATTGACCGTGCTGCCCACGTTGCGGGTGATGGCTCCGAGATTCAGTACCAGCGGATTGACCGTTCCATTAGCCGTAAGCGTGATTGCCGAGCTGCCCCTATTGAGAGTCAGCCCGTTGACAGTCTGGCTGTTTGTGGTCGAGGCCTTACCCATAAGAAGCAGCGTTCCGCCTCCAATCGCCAGGGCTGAACTGCCGGCGATGATGTTGGCTGCGGGCGCGCCAGTAGCCAAGAAATCTAAAGACAGCGTGCCGGTGTTGACGGTCGTAGTCCCGGTGTAGGTGTTCGTTCCGGAGAGAACTTGCGTGCCGAGACCGGACTTCGTGAGAGTCATGGCGGCGGCACCGTTGGCGATGACGCCGGAATAGGTATCGGTGACGTCGGTTCCAGGATTCAGAGTCAGCGCCGTAACACTGCCGTATCCGGTTGTGATCACCGATGCTAGGGCCGTGCTGCCTTTGAGTCCGCCGAAGGTCGGGGTGGCGAAACTGGTCACGTTGACAAAGCCCGCGCCCGAGGTATCCAAGGCGCTGTTCTGGAGCGCCAGATTGTTACCCAAGATCAGCGTTCCGGCGGTGACCTTAGTGTCGCCCGAGTAAGTGTTGACGCCACTTAGAGTTAGAGTGCTGGCGCCAAGCTTGTTCAGGCCAAGTAAGTTTTGTCCTATATTGGCCAAAACAACATCGTAGGTGCGCGCCGCGGCAGTGTCAAAACCTAACGCTCCGCCGGAAGCGAAGTTTGTCGTCGCGAGCATGGTGGCAATATTGGCATCAGTTACTGCATTATAAACCGCCAGGGTTGCACCGCTGGCAACGCTGTATTTCCCGAGGGTGTCCCAGCCCGGCAAAGAACCCGTACCGGTCATGGATAATACTCCGGCGGAGATTGTCGTTCCGCCTGAGTATGTGTTGGCGCCGCTTAGAGTAAGAATACCTGTGCCCTCTTGCTTGAGCACGCCTGCGCCGGAGATGGCATTCGACGCAGTAAGACTATTTGTACGCTTGAATGTGAGGGTCGCGTCGTTGATGACAGCACCTGTTCCGAGAGTCCCTATGGTTCCGGCGTCACCGACCTGGAGAATGCTTGCGCCGGAGATAGTCGTCGTGCCTGTATAGGTGTTGGCGCCCGTTAAGATTTGCGTGACGCCGGTGCCAGTGCCAGCGACAGCCAGTCCGCCTGTTCCCGAAATGACGCCGCCATAGTTACCGCTTGTGCTAGTGCCGTTGGTAATGGTGAGAGTTCCTGATCCGAGGGCAACCGTGCTGTTTAAAACGCCGTCAAGCGGACCGATTGTAACGTTAAGGTCATTAAGATTGAGACCGCCGCCGTCTTTATTGCTTAAAATCACATTCGATTTATTACCAAAAACCGTGGTTGCTGCCCCGGCCTTGAGCGTTCCGGCGCTAACGGTCGTTGTGCCGGTATAGAGATTGGCCCCACTAAGAAGAAGAGTGCCGGCGCCGGCTTTGGTCAAGCCGCCCGTCTTAACGGGAGCTGCGCCTGACATGGTCAGTGTTGTTCCAGCGGTGTCGACTTGTATCGTGGCTATGGTTGAGTCACTTATCGTGAAGTTACGATTCGTGCTGGCGGTGACGCCGGTATATTGCAGAACACCTCCGTTGAACATAATGTTTCCGGCGTCACTCGAAGCCTTGCCCAAATTCCAGGCCTCGCCGCCGTTACCGATCGTTGCCACACTTATTTTTCCGTCGATAAGCGTGGTGACGCCTGTGTAGGTATTAGCGCCTGAGAGGGTAAGCGTATTGGCGCCGATCTTGACTAAACCCAGCACACCGCTTGAAGTATTGCCTATGACATTGGCATAGGTGCGATTAGCGGCCGAGGTGTCGAAGCCCAAGCTTGCTCCGGCTTCGAAGTTGGAGGTACCCAAAAGAGTAACAATGCTGGCATCAACAACGCCATTCCCCACCGCCAATCCTGAACCATTGCCGACACTGTATTTCCCATTGGTATTCCAGCCCGGCAAGGACGCCGTATCAGTCATCGATATTATGCCAGAGGAAATGGTCGTTCCGCCTGAATAGGTGTTGGCGCCGCTTAAAGTCAGCGTGCCTACGCCCTGTTTAACGAGGCTCGTTGCGCCGGTGCCGTCCTGGATAACTCCGGCAAAAGTAGTCGCATTGGCATCCCCTGCGGTCAATATTCCGGCAGCTCCGGTGTTAGTGACAATACCGCCGGCGGCTCCCGCGAGCGATCCTATCGTCGTGTTAAAGCCGCCTAAATCCAGCGTCCCTGCGGCTCCCACCGTAACGGCTGAGTTTTTACCAAGTGCCCCGGAAACATCCGCCACGCTATTAATCCCGGCCTTAAGCGTTCCGGCGCTAACTGTCGTGGCTCCTGTGTAGGTATTGGCCCCGCCAAGAAGAAGAGTGCCGACACCTGTCTTGGTCAAGGCACCCGTCGTAGCGGCGGAAGCTCCGTAAATCCCAAGAGTTTTTCCTGCTGCTGAAATATCGAAGGTGGCTGTCTTACCGGCTGTTATAGTGAAAGCACGATTCGTGCTTTCGCCACCTCCAGTATATTGTAGAGTGCCTCCGTTGAAGACAAGGTTTGCGGCAGCAGTCGTAGCCCCACCCAATTGACTGATTGCCACGACACTTATACTGCCGGCGTTAAGAGTGGTTACGCCTGTGTAGGTGTTGACGCCTGTGAGAGTAAGTGTGTTGGCGCCTATCTTGACAAGACCCAGCCCGACATTCACGGTATCTGCGATAGAAGAAGCATAAGTCCGATCGCCCAGAGAGGTATCGAAACCTATACTCGCACCCGAGGCGAAGTTGGTGGTGTTCAGGATGGTGAGGGGCATTCCTGCGGCGCCGATGTCGAGTTCGCCCACGCCATTGCCCACCGCCAGAGTAGCTCCACTATTAACGCTATATTTCCCATTGATATTCCAACCCGTCAATGAAGTCGTGCTGGCCATGGATACTATCCCGGAGGAAATCGTCGTTGTTCCCGTATAGGTGGTGATGCCGCTTAGAGCAAGTGTGCCTGTGCCGGATTTGGTCAGACCTCGGCTGAAAGTGCTGCCGCTCAGGTCCGTTCCATCGGTTAAAAGAGAGGCGGCGGGAGCGCTGTCGTTATTCGCTTTGCCGAAGAGAAAGCTTGTGGCTTCGGGGAAATAGGTTGTCAGGTCATAGACCGCCCAGGCGCCTCGTCCCAGAAGATTGACGAGCAGGACGTCGTCGGTGGTATCGTAACTGATCCCATAAACGGGAGCGTTCGCCAGACTCCCACCGAAAGACGACCAGGTGGGCGTCGCGGAATCTGCGCTCGTATCGGCCGTGTACCGGGTAACATAGATGCCGCTGCCGTCTTTTATATTGCTCACACCGCCGACAAAAAGAGCGTTCACACCGTTCGCGGACGCAAAGGTAAGCCCCCGGCGATCCACGAAAGTATCAGGGAGCTTGCCGGCTTCTACGCCATTGATCGTTGAGAAATTTCCCCCCGTATCGGTAGAACGCCAGACAGACGCGCCGTCGGCGACATAGAATCTGCTACCGTCCCGCTCGTCAAATATCGCTTTGAAGACACTTTTGCCGCCAGCGTTTGTATAGGCGCTAAGTTGGGTCATACTTACAGTGCCGGCATCGGAGGTGTAATAGAGGTACCCTGTGTCTGTCGTTTTCCAGATATTCCCTGATCCGGCAAGCAGCGCATTGTTGCCGCTAACATTCGTACCGTAGGCCAACGAGGTGATTGGGTTATTAGTCGGCAGGACGCCCGTCCCAGGCAGGATGGAGGTTACGAGAAAGGGCCAGTACTCACCAGGGTTTGGCTTTTGGGTCAGGTCGTCAGTCCCGATGAAGAGATGATAATTACCGCCAAGGGCCATCTTCGTTGGGTCAGTTCGATTTAAGGCGACGACGGAAAGAAAAGGCATATAGCCGGCGTCCTCCCCGGCAATATAGACTCTACTCCCAGCGTTATTCAAAATGTAGGGTTGCAAAGTGGTGCGGGTCTTTTTGGCCGCCACGGCATCATCCGCGGTACCTACTTCAAACCGGCTGAAACCGCCGAGACTTTGAGAGCTGGTGTAAACAACGGAAATACCCGAATCCTTCTTGGTTACGGCATTAACGGGGTTGGGGCCGCCGTCTCCGCCGCTGGTGGAAGACCAGTCGTAACTGCCTGATTGGCCGGGAAACTGATAATAGGCCCCCACGTCTTGGGCGCCCGCGGACACGGTATGAGTAATGGGATTCCAGGAGGACTGGGTCATTTCCGTGATCCGAAGGTTGTTCATGATAGGAAACCAGTCATATTGTTTTGTTGTACTGGGGTCTAAATACGCGTTCAGCCCTCCGTCACCTCCGAAGAGAAGCCTGCCGTTTTTATCAATGAAAAATGTCCTGGCGTCGGCGTGGGGCGCGGAGTTGCTCAAGGTATTGTCGTTGGTGATGTAGGTCCATGTAGTCGACTTGTCTCCCGGATTGTAGACTCCACGGAATATCGGCAAGGTCCACTGATCTGCCCCGATCGAGGAATTTGTGATTGTGGCCTGTCTATCCCCTGCGGCATAGACGACATTGGGATTGCTCGGGTCCGCCAGGACTGCCCCGTGAACTTCCGGTTGATTTCCAGGAAAAAGTCCCGTGAAATTAGGGGTAGAGGGCTTTCCCATGTTTATCCAGGCGCCCCCTTGGTTGGCAGTGCGCCATATCTCAAGCTTTTCCGTGCCTTGCTGAACCTGGGCAACGAGGACGCCCTCATTACCTACGGACAGGAGGATCCGTCCATCGGCCTTGGCCGTTTCGTTTGATTTCAATCCCGGGACTACCATGATCTGCGTCCAGGTGGCTCCCGTGTCGATGCTTCGATAAATCCCGGTTTCACTATCGTTGCCGTTCACAACGGAGAGGTAGAAACGGGTAGGGTCCGTTGGGTCGCCTGCCAGGTTCTGGATATTGCCGACGGGAAGGCCGGTTACGGCGTTACTGAAAGTCGCGCCGGTGTCAATGCTCCGATAGAGTCCTACCGTTGTTATGGGAGTGTCCATATTGCGAACGGCGGCCATCATGATGGCCCCGTTGGCGGCAACGCCGGTGATGTCCTTGCCGTAAATATCTGCGGCAGTTCCTTTCTTTTCGACCCAGCTAGCCCCGCCGTCTGTGGAATACTGTATCCCGGTGAGCGGGCCGTTCGCAAATCCAAACGCGCTCTGCCGGCCAGTACCGGCAATTATAATATTGGAATTAGTGCTGTCAAAATTCATAGCCCCGATGGATAGCGACGACAGCCGGTCCGTCAAGGGGTTCCAGTTCACACGATTGTCCGTGGTCTTCCAGACACCTCCGTTGACCGCTCCCGCGTAAATAATATTAGTGTTTCCCGGGTCCACCAGCACCTTCGTGATGGCTCCGGTCGTGGGGTTGTTAGTGCTGGCCATGCCTTCGACATTCACGGATTCATTGACGGCATTCGCCCGGATCTGCCCCGGTCCCAGGTCTTTCCACACGGGGACAGAAGTGTCAACCGCCGATGCGGGCGTGACGGGTGAAAAGACGAGAGCAAGGATCGCGACGATGGAAAGAATCTTTTTCATAGGAGTGCCCCTTGTTTTTTAAGAACAAATGGAAATGTCGCGATACGGTGATACTTGTATATGTTCAGAACATTCCGTCCCGTAGTTGATTGCGGATTATACGCCCCCAGCGGGAGAAAACCGATAAATTTCATAGCGATTAAGGTCCCCACTTTAAGAATTGCAGAAAGCCTAAGCTCGCATTATTGTCAATTACGTATGAGGCGCACGCACCCCAATTCTGGTTTACTTAAACATTCTCCAGAAAAGGGAAAAACGGGTTTTCGCCTTAAAATTAGCAGTCATTTAGCCGAGCGGACACTTATTCCTCAGAAAAAAACTGCGGCGGGACGATTGCCTATGGGTTCATCAAGAACTCGCGGCATCGCACTCGGGCATTAGGCACAAGTGTTGAACGAATCCAGAAATCGCCCTAGTGCGAAAAACGCATTAGGACAGACCCTTTTACTTACTCACAAAACGAAAAGGCCTCCCTTTCGAGAGGCCTGTCTTAAAGCGTAGCAAAAGGGTCGGGGCGAAAGGAAGGAAAAAAACAGCGACAGTCCCCCCTGTATTTCTTTCGGCCTCAAATTTCGCATACTCCTTCGAGCTAAATCCCGATCAAAGCGGCGCCGATCACGCCGGCCGAGTCGCCAAGCTCGTGCTTTACAACGGGAGTTTGAAAATGATCCGTAAAAACCAATTTGGCGACTTCCTCAATCCCTTTCGTGTAAAGTTCATCGATGTTGGAAACCCCTCCCCCCAGAACCACCACATCCGTATCCAGCACATTAATCAAATTGGCAAGAGAGCGGCCAAAATGTCTGAAGAAAACATCCATAAAGGGGACGGTGGCCGGCTCCTTTTGGCGGTATCTCAAAACAATTTCTTTGAGCGAAAGTTTTTCGCCAAACTCGCGCCCATAGCGCTTTTCAAGCCCACCTCCGCTGATGAAAGTCTCGACACACCCGCGATTGCCGCAATAACACTCGGGACCTGCGGGATCCAACGACATATGGCCCCATTCCCCAGCGATCCTCTGAAGACCCGTGATCACTTTTCCTTCATGGACAATGCCGCCTCCGCAGCCCGTGCCCATAATGACACCGAACACGAGCCTTTTCCCCCGGCCTGCGCCGAGGAGGGCTTCGGCCATGGCAAAACAATTGGCGTCATTTTGGATCTCAAGATCCCGGGCGAGTATTTTCCGGAGATCTTCACGGAGGGGTTTTCCGTTCAGGCAGATCGTATTGGAATTTTTCAATAATCCGGTAGCTCCCGATATGGCCCCGGGCGTTCCGATCCCAACCGTGTGGGGATGGAGCTCTGTTTTCAGGACCAGCTTCTGATAAAGATCGACGAGAGTGCGAAGGATATGCTCATAGCCATTTTCCTGTCCGGTCGGCACACGCAGGCGGTAAATCTCACGGCCGCCGGGATCAAGGACAATGCCTTCGATTTTTGTCCCTCCCAAATCGAGCCCCACCCGATAAAACAAAGGATTCGTCATTGTCTTGATGGGCCATCTGTCCGCATGAGGGCTTTGATCCAGTCCGGAGTGTATTTATCGTATTTTTTTTTGACCGCTTCGGGCAGATCGACGTAGTTACTGATGACCTTCCGGCAGATCGGAGAACCGCATTTGCATTCAAGCTTCCAGTTGTCGGCGGTGATCACCGAATAGTCGAACGTGATCTCTTCGTCTTTGGCTATATCCCGCATGGCGACCAGAAATATATCGCGCGTGATCCCGGCGTTCGGGTCGCATGAATGGTTCGTGCGAACGCCAGGCTCTCTGGCGATAATGTATTCATCCACGCCGACATTAAAAAAGTGGCTCCAGACCTCGCCGGGAATGCCCGTCATGTCCGGTATTTTGATCCGCGGGCCCCGAAACTCGGCGATGAGCTCGTCTTTCCGGATGTCCCTTGTGGCGTATACCCCCGAGCCCATTTCGGATGTTTCCTTCACGCAAATCAGATCTTCCATGATCAAACCTCCTTTGAGTGGAGAACATTATAAGCTGAATTAATCCGACTGGCTAGGTGGGCGTAGGCATCAAAATCAGCGCCGCACAGCGTTTTTTGCAGTACTGGCTTTCTTTGAATTCTTTCAAACGTTGCTCGTGCAGTCCTTGTCAACCATCAAAGAAATGAAACCGAAGATAAGGACAGTCCCGTGGGAGCACCGTGGTGTAGCATTATTCTAGGCATTGCGGGATGCATAAAACGGGGCGCACGCACTCTATACAAGTAGACTGATTCCAAATTTCATGATTGAAATGGCGAGCGTAGCTGACAAAGGACAGCATAATCTTTCTCAAAAAAACTGTTCTCAAACAATCTTAAAAGGAATAACAGAACCGCCCTAAGACCAAAAGGCCTTTGGGAGAATTTTCAGCATAGACATCTGGCACGACATCCAGCAGAAAGTGCGCCTTCTGGGTGAAATTGAAAACCATCTCTCCGCCAATCGACAATTTTGTCACAGCATTGTCCGGATAATACTTTTCATCAAGCGTCCCGTTTGCGCCGTAGCAAAAAGCCACCGTCGGCCCCACACGGAACTTTTTAAAGAGCTCGTAGACCACAACTCCTTCGGCATAAAACTCATTCCCCGGCGTGAAGGATATATGGGAATTCTTGTATCGTATCCAGTATTTCACCGCAGTATCAATGCTGACCTTCCCGATAACTTTATGGAAGTACAGTTCCGGCCTCAGGTCAAATTGGCCATCACCAAAATTAATGCTTTTATGTTTGCTGTAATATCCTGACGGGAATTTGACGTTCAAGACAGGAAGGATGTCGAGGCTTTTGACGGGAAGAAAATACCCAGCACCGAGGATGATATCGCCCAAACCTCCGGCGCTGCTATTAGGGTGTTCGGCGTTAATCCCGCCCACCGGGATGATGGTGTGCACAACGTAGTTTTCGCCATAATAAACGGGCCGCAGCAAAACCGCATATTTATTCAGCCCCATATCGTTCGTCACAGTATTGCCGTGCGCGCCGGCCAATTTCTGTGCACCATACCAATAGGGATACGTCAATAAATAAGGCCCCTTGGGGGCATGTGCGCCGTCAAGGTAGTTGACGGAATAGCAAGGAGTCACGATTGCGACACTGAGAAACAGGATGGTGCACGCTGCAAAGACCGTATGGCGCGCCACTCTGAAGAATGAACTTCTCATGCACGCCCCCTTTTAAATTTATTTACTACGGGCATAGGAGGATCCTATATCCTGAACAAGGGACAACGCACCAATTCACAGCATTGATGCTACCATGAGATTTTAGAATTAATCCCAAATATTGTTAGACATATGTGTGTGATGCGTACTTCTAGCAAAATCTAGCACAGCAAATCGGGAAGGTTTCGGGTCAAAAATTGAGGCATTCGCAGATGTGGAATTAACGCTTGTCCTCTTTGGGGTGACTGTCACTCATCTCCACCTAACTGCGTTAATCCCATTTGAGAACCTTCAAATCTCGGATTAAATAATAGCTTCCAATTGATGCCCCAGCCGGAAATTCCTGACCCTCCAGGACAATGACGTTTTTAATGACTCCGAGCCTAACAGCATCGATTTGAATCAGCGGACTTCTTATCCGACTTCCGTCCTGAATGGCATTCACAACTTTTTTGATTTTATTTCTAATTTCGTCAGTAGCCGCTATGCAATTCATGTTCTTAACTGCTGCCTTAGCTTCTTGACTCCCTGAATTCAAGCATTTCCTGATATCCCCATATTGGGCAGTCAATTGTTTAAATTTTGCAAATGGTAGAAACGCAATCCCACCAACTTCAAGACCGGGTTCTGGCTGTGGGTTAATACCGCCGCCAACAATCACGACATCGTCTTTATAAACTCCTTCCTTTTCCGCGATCATAAGCTCATGTTTCGTGCGAAGAGTAATCCGATTGCCTTCTTCTCGAATCTCGACGACTGGCGACATTCCTACCGAACACCCAATAAGAAAAAAAACAAAGCACAGTGCTACGTTTTTCATAATATATTTTTTCACGCTTCCTCTCCTTTTCTCATTCGCCGCCAAATCTAAAATAGTTTTCATGCCTATATGGGACGCCCTTCAGATTCAAAAGCAGCTACTGCGTCTTTTCTTCTTCTGATAAAAAGATTTTTGAATAGTAATTGTAGAGGAAGCTTGCGACCACAAACACCAACCCCAGCCCGATGAAGGATATGATCCGGTAAAGAACTTGTAATTGCGCGAAGTCGTACGCAAACAGCCGGATGATGACTAAAAGGAACACGCTCAGCCCCATCCAGCGATAAACGCGTTCCTTCTGATTGAATCCATAGATGATATAACCGAAAGCGGCAGTCCCCCAAACCAGGCTTAGGATTGACCTTGTGACAGGATCCCAAGTTAAGATAAGAAAAAGCGCGGCAGCCGTGATCGAGAAGTAACGGAAGTAGCTCTCATCAATATTTGAGGATTTATACCGACGTCTTATCCATTCTCCAAGCACAAAAAGACCCGCGATCGAAGCAAGAGCACCTGAGTAACGGAGACAAACGACCGAATCAGAAAAGAATTTTGATAAGCCAATTGTCCCGTCCTCAAAAAAAACCTTAGAGTTGCCACGATAGTGAAAATAATCCCCGTGCATCGCAAAGCAAATCTGTTCTTAAGAATGCCTGCAACCATTAAGATCGCAGCAATAAGAACAAGTACGCTCGAACCGATGGCTGCGGGACCCCCCATCAAAAAAGCAGCTCCAGAATAACAAGCCGCCAGGATATAGCCCGCATTGTACCCAGCGGTCTTTTCGTCTTCTTTTACCGCGTCCGTCTTATCGTAAAAATATCCGATAAGAAAAAACGCCGCGCTAACGAATGCACAGACGAAGAAAAAGGGGTTGATCGGGAGTATCCATGTCCCGATGACCGTCCTGTCCATAGAGTCAAAAAGAAGCCCCCTCATAACCACAACGGTCGCTAAGATCCATCCGATAACCCGAAGCAGTGTCCGTTTATGGTGCAGACCTAGCCAGATCAAGCTGGCGCTGGCCGCGGCCCAAGCATAAGAGATCGAACTGCCTTTGAAATACATAGGAACGATCAAACAGAACAGGGCTGTCGAAAAGACAAGATAAATATCCGAGAGGACTTGCTGTTTGCGTTTCTCCTCCATCATTGAGAGTCCTAGATAGACCGTGCCCATTACCAATGCGAACATCCATTTTGTCGCCGGATAATAGACGTGCAGGTGGTGCATGACACAGACGACAAAAACAAGCCCGTTAAGCAGGGCAATAGACGTCATCACTGGCTCGTCTTTCTCCTCTTTTCCCTGAAATACGCCCATGACAGTGAATAGCGTCCAATAAAGCGCCAGGAAAGAAAGATGCAGACACGATCTCATTTGATCGATCGCAGGATAGGCCTGAAAACTTCCGCCCACCCAAGGAGCCACCAAGATTTCCCATACCCGATTCTCGCCTGCGAAATATGCCTGGGCCTTGTAAATAGAAGGTTCCACCCATACCCAGTGGATCCCGTACAGAGCCAGAAGACAGAAAAGCGCCAACCAATTCCACCCTAGCTTTCGTGTTACATAAATAGCGGAAACAGCCAAGAGATAAGATGCTACTAATGTATAAAATGATACGTCTGTCGAAACGGTCGCGAAATAGGCAAGGAAATAAGCCATAAACGCCAGCGCCCGAGACCGATATTGAAGTGATTGGATGATGAACCCGGCAGCAACAACGAGCATAAAGAAAAACCCAAGGAACGGGCTCTGGATCACTCTGACCATCGGGACGTGATAAGCAGCAAAAACCGTGAAGTAAAGCACGGCCCAACCACCGCCGATCGCCGACATTGCCCATTTGTGGTAACTCTCTTTCCGTGAAAGAAAATTACCGGTACCAGCCAGTGCACATCCCAAGAGCGCACCGATAGCCAGTTTCCCCCAGGCGCCCAGGAACTGGGAAGTATACGTCACAAGAAAAACAACCCCCAGGAGCAGTGTGAAGATCCCGATTCTGGAAAGCCAATACTTACCTATATCCGATTCCGTAGTACCCTTCTTTGTTTCTGAAAAGGATGGCGTCGCAAACACAGGCGCCACTATTTTGAGCTTGGCAAAAACTCCTGTGTCCGTTTTCTTAATCTCAGGCTCAACTTTCTCTGGGTCGGGAGCCATAAGCTTTTGATAAACCGGGTTTTCTTCGAGCCTTCCTTTGAAGGCTTTTCCGCTTTGTCTTGCTGACAAGAGTTCGACTTGTTCCGAGATTGCTCGTAGTTGCTCCTGGATCGCAAGAAGAGGTTCCGCACGTATTTCCCTCAATTGTTCCTTGATCTCAGCCAGAGTTTTCTCGTCGGGAAGCTGTATCGCGGCCCTCAGAACCCCTTGAATTTCAATGAGTTCTACTTGGAAGCCAGCTTTTTCCAGCTCATCAAGGATTGCCCGCGCTTGCTCTTTTGTCTGTTGATTGAAAACAAGGGCCTGTTTTTCAGATAGAAACTGCCTCACCTTGTTTTCATCCCACCCAGTCTGTTTTTCAGCAAACCGAATGAGTTCCGGATGAAACCAATACTTCTGCGTCCCTGTAATCGTCAGAGTAAATGTTTTCATTTTATCCCCCTTTAGGATCCTTTCGGATCAGGCTCGTGCGTATGCCGCTCCCGTGCATTGATCGCAGGAACTCCCACGAACACGCTTCGAGGTTCTACGACCGCATCCTTCATCAACACAGCTCCGGCAGCAATAACGGCTCCATCCCCGATCTGCGCTCCCGGCAAAATAACCGTATTCAATCCGATGGTAACCCGCCTTCCGATCTTTACTTTCTTAAGAACCAGACGGCCGCGTTCAACAGAGTGGCAGATCACGGTGGAGTGCCCTCCGATCACAGTCTCGTCTCCGATTTCAAGAAGGGACAGATCGGCTCCGAATTTGGAATTGATCTGCACATTTTTACCGAGTTTGGCGCCCATGAGACGATAGAAGATACTCGCGATCGGAGTCAGAAGAATAAAATCCCCAAAGACGTTCCACACTAAAAGCATCAGTGAGTTCGTAAGCCCCCATTTGAACGCCTCAAGAGAGCTTAGAGAATAGATACCCTCCTTGAGCCTTAACCGAAATAGAGTCCGGATAAAACCCGTGATCAGAATCAAACAGATGCCTGTAATGAAATAAGCCCCTGCCAGAGCCAATCCCAACGCGAGAAGCCGGGTCTCTATGGAGCTCGCCGTAGTGGATGTCCACACATGAAAACAGAGTGAAAGTCCTGGATAAAGTGCCGTTCCGATCGCCAAAATTCCAATCGCATACAAGAAAAAAGTGAAGAGGAGCTGGATTAAAGAAGTCACAAGCCATTTCATACTTTCACCTCACCTTTTAGGGTTTGAGCGAACCAATCGGAACAAATTTTGATAAATTCGTCTGGATTTGCATCATAGATCTTTTCGGCATGCCCCCCCTCGTCAACCAAGATAAGCTTCTTAGGTTGTTTTGCCTTGCGAAAAAGCTTGGCGCTATGCATGGGATGGATCAGCCAGTCTTGCCGTCCATGGATAAAAAGGACTGGCCGAGGAGCAATTTTAGAAACAGCATCAATCGGTCTAACTTTGGGTAAAAATGGATTCCCCGGCCTTAGCCCCTTCCCTTTTCCCTTCGCCCCGAGATTCAATTTCAAATCTTCCAGCATTTCCTTTTCCCAGAATCGATAATCGATCTTCCAAAAATCATAAGGGGAACTTACTGAGATAATGCTTTGGATATCAGAATTGCGACTTCCTTCAATGATCGCAACCGCAGCACCCAGTGAGAAACCGATCACGCCCATGGATTGATACGACCGTTCTTTGGCATAGCCCACGACCGCGCGGAGATCTTCTGATTCGAATGAAGTGAAAGAAAAAAGCCCGGAGCTTTTCCCATGGCCTCTAAAATCAAAGATGATCACATCAAAGTTGCGACTGAATTTCTCGGCCATTTTCTGAAAAAGAAACGCGTCCTTATTGTTGTAAAAACCGTGGGCCAGAATCACGACCTCACGATGTCCGGTCTTCAAATGGCTAAAAGAGAGCTTGTGATTGTCCGCGGTTATCAACTCCATATCGGGTGAGTTCATGCGAGCTCCTCTTGAGCCCCTTGAGCTGAAGGCGCGTTCTTTTCTTTCATCTCAAGCGCCGTCGCTTTGATCTTTTTCAGGTCCAATTTGCCTGAACCAAGCAAAGGAATTTCTGGAACTTGAAAGAAATCCTCACGCTTGGGGATCCAAAGCTTCGGAAAATCCGTTTCATTCAACTTACCCCAAAGAGCATTGATGTCGAGTTCGCCTTTATAAAGAACCGCAAGCCGCTCGCCTCTTTTCTCATCAGGGACAGACGTCACAGCACAAACCGGCTCCACGACTTCAAGAATCTCGAGGATCTTTTCCTCGATCTTGATATGCGGGACCATTTCACCGCCGATCTTGCTGAATCGCGAGAGACGGTCTGTGATATGGATGAATCCGTCTTGATCGATCTTGGCCACATCGCCTGTCTTGTACCATCCGTCCTGTAATACTTCTTTCGTCTTTTCTTCATCCCCCAAATATCCCAGCATGACGTTCGGGCCTTTCACGAGAAGCAATCCCTCTTCGTCATAAGGTTTTAGCGCCCCGGTATCCGGGTCTACGGTCTTCACAGCAACGCCCGGAATGGGGTGACCGACGCTGCCGGACTTATGACCCACTTGATGAGCCTCGTCTTCCAGAGTCCCGTAATCAGGAACACCCATAGCCACGATCGGAGAGAGCTCGGTCGCGCCATAACCTTCAAAAGGCGCGCTCCCAAATTTCTCCCGGAAAGCTTCGCTAAGCGCTTGTTTCAACTTTTCCGCACCCGCCACTACATAGCGCAGGCTCTTGAACTGTTCTGGAGTACACTTCCGAACATACGCCGATAGAAAAGTGGGAGTTCCCATAAGAATCGTGGCTTTGTATTTCTGCACCAGCTCCCCAATAGTTCCGGCATCGAGTGGATTATTGTGATACACAGCACCAAGTCCGAGACCTACAGGCATACACAAGGTCCCCGTAAAGCCAAAGGAATGGAAAAACGGCAAAGCACCCATAATCACATCATTCGACTTGATCCGAAGGATCTGGTAAAGGGCTTCGATGTTCGAGAAGATGTTCCCATGGGAAAGCATCACTCCATTCGGTCTTCCTGTGCTTCCACTCGAAAAGATGATGGTGGCAATATCATCAACATTCTTCCTATCTCCCTTCACGAACCAACGCTTAATCAGAAATGCTGGAATTGCTAGCGCGCGAAGAACATAACTCAGTTTTTCTTTTTTAGTAACCGAACCGAGCAAATCCTCGAGAAAAATCATACCGTCCAGTTTTTCGAGCTTGGCTTTATGCAAAAAAACCTTGGAAGTAACGATCTTCCGCATTTTACATTGCTCAACGCAGGACAATAGACTTTCCTTGGAAACCGTGAAATTCAAATTAACGGGAACCTTCCCAGCAACAAGCGAAGCGCCATTTACAAGCGATGCCCCGCAGGAAGCAGGCAGGAGAATGCCGACCTTTTCGTTATCGCCTTGTGTCTCTCCCGGCGCCCCGAACAACTTCTCCGAGATCAATAGCACGCTCGCCAGCGTTTCGAGATAGTTCAGTTTCTTGCCGCTCGAATCGGCCATACAAAACTTAAAGGGATGCTTCTTTGCTTCCTCAATAAAAGCAATATGGAGTTTTTTCCTCTCCCTCCCCCGAAGCTTAAACGCTTCAGCCGTCATTTCCTGAACCGCCTCGCGTACCTCGTGAGACTTTGATGTCGAACTCATCGGTTTACCGAAAATGATTGTGACGGGATAAGGTATCGCCTTGGGAATTTTCCAGAAGAATTTTCCGTTCTCAAAACTGAAGATACTCCCCCAGATCTTATCGATACACATCGGAATAATAGGAGCGTCCAGGCCTTTCATGATGTGTTCAAAGCCCTTTTTAAAGGAAAGCATATTCCCGGTACGAGTCAGCCCCCCCTCGGCAAAGATACAGACCAGTTCTCCATTTTCAATTGCTTTTCGGGCGGTCTTTAAAGACTCCAAAATTGCTTTCGGGGGATCCTTATAAGAGACCGGAATCGTTTTGATGGCTCTCGCAAACGGTTTGACGACGGGGTTGTTGTAGATCTCCTTATAGGCGAGAAACCGAACCGGACGCTCAAGAGAAGCCAGTACGAGCGGCGGATCCGCATACGCGACGTGATTGCAAACCAGCAGTCCTCCTCCTTCGGCTGGAATGTTTTCATGCCCAACAACCTTGATGCGATAAAGACTATGAGCCAAAATCCAGTTAAGCAGACGGATAAAAGCTTCCGGAAGGATTTTCAGGATGATGATCGTTATTCCGACCGAAAAAACACCG
>JBAXGK010000017.1:0-16347 GCA_037139435.1 Candidatus Omnitrophota bacterium
AAGGCTTTTCAGATCGTCAACCGTTTACGGGGTGCCAGCAAACGTCAGGCCGGGTGGATCCTGACGTTCCTTAGAGGCAGGCACCTCAAAGAAAGGATTACAAGCAATGGACAGCATGAAGAATTACTTTCGTCTCTTGGCGGAGGACAAACAAAATGACCCGACGAGCGGAGTTCTCTCCGGTCTTCTTTCTCTCGCGGCATGGGGGTACGGTCATGGGGTCCGGACGTTCCGATGGCTTTATGAGAACAAAGTGCTGGCGCGCAAACGTCTTTCTTATCCAGTCATCAGTGTCGGGAATCTGACCTGGGGAGGCACGGGGAAAACACCTTTCGTAGAATATCTTGCCCGCAAGATCGGTATGCACCGGCGCGTGCCGCTTGTCCTCACTCGGGGCTACAGTCATGATGAGGCCCTAGAACTTCAGAATCATCTTCCGACCGCGGTCATTGGCGTCGGCAAGGACCGCGCGAAAGTCGCCCAGCGCGTCAAAGAGGAAAAACGGCATGTGGATATCGCCATCCTCGACGACGGGCTTCAGCATCAGGTCCTCCACCGGGATGTCGACATTGTGGTCATCAATTCACTGAACCCCTTTGGGAACGGAAAACTCATTCCGCGCGGCATTTTGCGGGAGCCTCTCACCGTCCTAAAACGTGCGGCCATCATAGTGCTCACTCATGTGAATCTTGTAAGTCCCGAAGAGCTCAAGAAGCTCAAGGAAAAGATCGCTCTTCTGGCGCCGCAGGCGCAAATAGTTGAGACGATGATGGAAGTGCTTTTCCTTTATCGGGCGAAGACCAAAGTCCGTACGGCGATCGAAAAGATGGCCGGTCGGCGCGTCGCAACCTTCGCGGCGGTGGGGACGCCCAGGTCCTTCCAGCTCGTCCTGCAACGTTTTCAGCTCAAGACCGTCCGGAACTTCGAATTTCTGGATCATCATGAGTACACCAAGGGAGAGCTTTTGAAAGTTAAGGAAGTCGCGCAATCCGCCGGCGCTGAGGAGATCATCACGACGGAAAAAGATTTCTACCGTTCACGTGAGCTGATCACAGAGACGCTGAATCCACTGGTCCTTGCCGCGCGACTTCGGGTTGTTTCTGGGGAGGAAATTCTCACGGATCGGCTATTCCGTTTGTTGGGAGTGAGGAGTTAATTCAATGGAAGATCTGCTCGACCGGATGGGTTATTTCTCAGCCCGCGCGCTCATTTTTATTTTTGAGCTTATCCCCCTTGCCGTCGTTCTTCGGATGGGCGATATTTTGGGACGCGGGGTGTTCTATGTCTCAAAAAAGAGGCGTGTGGCCTATATCAATCTAAAGGCCGCGCTTGGGACCCAGCTAACCCCCAGCGAACGATGGAAAGCCGTGCGCGATCATTTCGGCTGTATGGGGCAATCCGCCGTTGAAGTGATGTCTTTTAAACAGATGAGACGCAAAGACCACGATCTCAATGTTAAAACTCACGGCGTTGAACGGTACGAAGCACTGCTTTGCTCGGGGCATGGCGGGGTTTTGCTCACCGCACACTTTGGCAACTGGGAGCTTCTGCAGGTTTGGTCCGGGCTTCGCGGTACGCCGATCCATGTGCTGACGCGGGAACAAAAGTATCCGAGGATCAACGGACTGATCAATGAACTTCGGGAAAGCCACGGTTCGGTTTCCATTCGCCGCGGCGCGGGCATTCGGGGTCTGATCCGCGCGCTTCGTGAGAAAAAAATGGTCGGAGTCCTGGGAGATCAATCGGCCGGAAAAACAGAGGGCATCCTTCTGCCGTTCTTTGGCCGGAGGACCTCGGTTCCGATCGGGGCTTTCCAGTTGGCCCACCGAACGGACGCGTTTATCATGCCGTTTTTTATCGTGAGAACCGGAGGCCCACAGCACGAGGTCTATTCTGAAGAGGTGCTGAAAGATGATCCGTCGCTTGAGCCGTCGGAGCGCATTGAGTTCCAGGCTCGGCAATACCTGAAGGTGCTCGAAGGTTTTATCCGGAAATTCCCGAATCAATGGCTTTGGGAGAATAAGCGCTGGAAGTATTGTTGGGACAGGAAGATCGTGATCCTCTCAGACGGTAAAGCCGGGCATTTCAAACAATCCGAGATCGTGGCGGAAATGCTGTCGGATTTCAAGGAATTCCAGGGACGTCCCGGCCTCAAATTTGAAACGGAAAGAATCCATGTGGAATACCGCTCGGGCTTCCACCGAACAGCTTTGTTCTGCCTGGCATTTCTAATGAAACCCTGGATCCAGGGAAGACTCCATTGGCTCGCACCCTTTTTCACCCCTGAAACACAAAAAGCGATCGAACAAGCGAGTGCGGATTTTATTATCGCAGCGGGTTCCGGGCTCGCGCCGGTTCAAATGCTTCTTGCTCAAGAGACGGGCGCGAAGCCGATTGTGATCATGAAACCGCCTTTTCCTTATTCTCTGCGAGATTATGACCTCGCGATCGTTCCGGCGCACGACGGCGGAAAAGTGCCCAAGCGGACGCTTCGTTGTGTGGTGATGCCGAGCGGATACCTGACCTTGGATCGGGAAGCGGATGTGCGGCAGTTACAAACAAAGCTCGGCGAAGGGGTCCGGCCGAAGATGGCAGTGTTTCTCGGAGGCGCCACGCGGGGCTATGACCTGACGGTTTCTGATATGGAAAAACTTTGCTCAGTCTTAAAGCGTACCAGTCCGCGCGCCGGAGACTATATGATCACCACATCCCGGCGAACCTCCTCCCATGTGGAAAGTTTTCTGAAGAGCGCTCTTTCGCAGCACCCGGCTTGCCGGTTTCTTGTGATCGCGAATAAAGAGAACCCGCCTTACGCGTCAGGCGGGATGATGGGGCTCGCGGACCTTTTGATCGTGACGGAGGACAGTCTTGCCATGATCTCGGAAGCTGTGGGAACGGGCAAGCGTGTGATCGTGCTGAGCCTTGGGGAAGGCGAGCTTCCTGAAAAACATTATCGTTTTCATCAGATCCTCGCTCAGCGCGGACTCGTGACCCTAAGCGGCTTGGCGGACTTGGAAAAGAATATCACCGAACTGCTAAAGAAGCCGGCCACCCCGGTTCTTCAACGTGAAAAAGATGCGCTGATCGAGCGGCTGGGAGCCATGCTATGAATCCCGTTAGAGACAGGAAGCGTCTGAAAGATGCTTCCGCGGAAGGCTGAATCAAAATGTCACAGGACGATTTTAATCATCCATGTAAATCGGAGGGGAGACGTTTTAACACGTCTCTAACGAGATGAAGGTGATGCAGCTTTTGCCAGCGCTGGAACTTGGCGGGACGGAGCGTGGGGTGGTGGACCTGGCGCGCGCCATGAAAAAAGAAGGCCATGCGACCGTGGTGGTTTCCTCCGGAGGGTCGCTTGTGGCGGAACTCCAGAAGATCGGGATCCCGCATTACGGACTGCCTGTGCATCAGAAATCCCTGGCTGGTTTATTTCTGGTCGAAGAACTTGTGAAGATCATCCAGAGGGAGCGCGTGGATATCATTCACGCCCGCAGCCGCGTTCCGGCCTGGCTCGGGTGGCTCGCGGCACGCAAGACCGGCATCCCCTTTATCACAACCTGTCACGGGCATTATTCCGTTCATCCGATGAGTTTTGTCATGGGGTGGGGGAAGCGCGTGATCGTTGCCTCGCACGCGATCGGTCGGAGAATGATCGACGAGTTCAATGTCCCGCCCGATCGCATCCGATTGATCCCGCGAGGTGTCGATCTTTCTCAGTTCACCTTTTCTTTCGCGAAATTTGAAAAGCACAAGGGGCCCGTGCGGATCATCCATATGGGACGGTTCTCGCCGGCCAAGGGGCAGGTGGATTTTCTTAAGGCCGTTCATCTGTTGCGTAGCCGGCTTTCCCATTTTGAAGTTTGCATCGTCGGTTCCGAGGGTCGTGGCCGCCATCGCTACACGGATCTGATGAAAAAAACGGTCCATCAATTCGGACTTGAGTCCTGCGTCAAGATCCTTCCGCCGACGCGCGATGTGGCCGGGCTTTTAGCCGAATCCGATCTTTTGGTGCTTTCTTCGCTTATCCCGGAGCCTTTTGGGCGCGTGATCATCGAAGCGGGCGCTGTGGGGACGCCTGTGGCCGCGACCTGGCTTGGCGGCGTGCGGGATATTATTGATCCTAACGAGAACGGCGTGCTTTTTCCCCCGAAGAATATTCCCGCGATGGCCGACGCTATGTATGAACTTTTGACGGATCGGGATAAAGCCAAGTCGTTTGCGGTGAAACTGCGGAAAAAAGTGGAAGAGCAGTTCAACTTGGAGCAAATGGTCCGGAAAACGCTTGAGGTCTATCAGGAAGTCCGGAAGCGTCGGCGGATTCTTGTGATCAAGCTGGGGGCGATGGGGGATCTCATCTTGGTTGTGCCGAGCCTGAGAATGCTCAAGGAACGCTTTCCGGACGCAGCGATCACGCTCCTGGTCGATCGCAAGCTCGCACCGATCGTATCCTCCTGTCCTTATCTGGATGACATGATCCTGGTGGATCGGAAAAAACTTTCGAATATTTTTTATCTATTAAAGACTGCCCGCCGTGTTCGCCGCGAAGGTTTTGATATGTCGGTCGATCTTCACAATAACAAGTGGACGCATCTTCTGGCGTATCTTGGAGGGGCCGTCCAGCGTTTCGGTTTTGTACGCGGAAGATGGGGATTTTTGCTGAACCGTCCCGACAGAACTTTCGAGGTGGGGGATTCCCCTCTTCGTCATCAGTTCCGGGTGCTGTCCAAGGCCGGGGTGATCAAATTCGATGACACGCTGGAGCTTTGGCCGAAACCGGAGAGCCTTGAAAAAGCGAAACAGATGATGAGTCTGTTGGAACCCAAAGAATCGACACGGATCATCGGATTTGTCATGGGGTCCAGCCCTAATTGGCCGAGCAAACGTTGGCCCGAGGAGCATTTTGTGGCTCTTGCGAAACGACTGCTTGAGAAATATGACGCGAGGATCGTTCTGATCGGTTCTTCTGACGAAGCAGATCTCGGGACTCCTTTTTATTCCTTGGGGTCCGGGAAGATCCTCGATCTCATCGGCAAAACCGAATTGGAAGAATTGCCGGCCTTTTTTAAGCAGCTTCATTTGGTCGTGACGGGAGATACCGCGCCGCTTCACATGGCCGCGGCCATGAATGTCCCGATCGTGGCTCTGTTTGGTCCGACAGACGCCAAACGGCATGTGCCGCCGGGGAAAAAGATCGACGTGCTCTCGCATCATTTGCCCTGCCAGCCTTGTTACGATGGGGTTTGCAAAGCCAAAGAAACAATGGCCTGTCTTTCACATATCTCCGTGGAAGAAGTATTCGAACACTGCCAAAGGGCACTTACCGCATGAACCCCGTTAGAGACAGGAAGCGTTTTTCAAGCGCTTCCGTAAAAAGTGGCAAGGTTGTTGCATGGAGTTCAACTGTTGATCAGTGCCCAAGGAGAGAAGATCATGATTCCAAAAGTCTCTAACGGGGTGAAGATCCTTGTGGTCATGAAAAATTGGCTCGGGGACCTGCTTTTCCAGATGCCGGCGCTTGATCTTATCCATCAAAAATATCCGGAAGCTTCGATCTCGTGCATGGCGCCCGAGCGATGCCGGGAGATCCTCGAGGCTCATCCTGCGGTTTCAGAGTTCATTAGCTTTGACGAAAAAAGCACGCACCGTTCCTGGCTTGCGAGAATTCGATTCGTTCTGGAATTGAGGAGACGTGGACCTTGGGACCAGGGTTATCTTTTTCATCGCTCCCGTTCGCGTGCGGCATTCCTTGTGCTGGCTGGCGTGAAAGAACGCATCGGTTATGGGAAAGGGCGAAAGGGATTTTTGTCTCGAGCGGTCGAAGAGCCTGCGCAGCCCATGCACCAGCTGGATTATTTTTTTAGCCTGATGAAGGGCGCGGGATTTGAGCTTCCCGCGGAAAGAGAGTACCAGTTCTTTTATAAAGAAGAGGACGAACAAGCTGCGTGTGAGATCCTCGCAAGGCAAGGCATCGAAAAGAACGCGAAATACATTTGCTTTCATCTGGGAGCGAATTGGGAGCCCAAGCGTTGGCCTCCTGAGCATTTTGCGGTGTTGGCGGACAGAATTCACGAGAGATGGCATCTTCCGGTGGTGGTGACCGGGTCCAGCCAGGACAGGGTGCTTTTTGATAGATTTTTAGAAAAAGTTCAGCATGCGAAAGTGATCTCCTTGGTCGGGAAGACGGGGTTACGCGTCTCTGCCGTGATCTACCAACGCTCGGCCTGTCTTGTGACGGGGGATTCCGGGCCTATGCATATCGCTTCCGGCGTCGGAGCTCCGGTCATCGCTCTGTTTGGTCCCACCGATCCAAAACTTACGGGACCTCGCGGGAGAGGTGAGAGCCTCGTGTTACAATATATTCCGCCGGGTTACGCGGTTCCATTTTTCGGGAAGGATCTCCCGAAACAAGGCTGGCTTTCGCGTATAACCCCGGAAGAAGTTTTGGATGCGATCGAAAGGATCTTGAGAAAAGCATGAATATTCTTGTCGTGACGTTAAGTAATTTCGGGGATGTGATCCTGACGACGCCGGTGATCATGACGCTTGTCCGGAAATATCCTGAGGCGCGGCTCACGGTCGTGGTAGGGCCGCGTGCTCGGAGTGTTTTGCAGAGAAGCCCTGATATCCATAAGATAGTGATCTATGATAAGAAAGCTTCGTTTTGGCAAAAGTTAAAATTTATTATGGAGCTTCGAAAAGCGAAATATGACCTCGTCGTGGATCTGCGCAATACGGCAATCCCGTTCCTGGTCTCTTGCAAGAAGCGGACACCGCTTTTCAGAAAGTTCACCCAGGTCAATATGAGGGATCGCCACCTCGAAATGCTCGCGACGGTGGAATCCGATAGCACACCCACACCTCCCTTTCATTTTTTCAACAAAGCGGATGAGGTGTTTGCGATGCGTGCTCTGGAAGTGGCGGGGATCTTAGAACAGAGCGGATGGATCCTCGTGGCGGCTGGAGCGGCCAGTGAGAGAAAGCGATGGCCGGTTCGATATTTCAAGGAAGTGATCCAGAGACTTCACGAGAAGACCGGAAAGAAGATCCTTTTGGTGGGGACTCTGAATGAAAGACCAGTGGCGGACAGTCTTCGGGCGGAACTTCCCGAGATCGTCGGAGTTCTTTGCGGGGATCTGGTTTTGCCCGAGACGGTAGCGCTTATCGCGAAAGCTTCGCTTGTGATCGCCAATGACAGCGCCATCATGCATCTGGGGTTTGAATTGGGCATACCGACCGTCGGGATCTTTGGCCCGACCGATCATGAGAAATACGGGCATGAGGGTCCGAAATTTCGGATTGCGCGCGAAGAGGCTCAGGCCTGTTCTTGCGGGTCCGATAAATTGCCTCGCGCCGAACGGAGCTGTTTCCACGGACTCAAACCGGAAAAAGTGGTCGAGCTTTCTCTGGAGCTTCTGAATGTCACTCAAACTGCCTGACGCCCCACGCCTTCTCATCACGCGTACGGATCGCATCGGAGACTTGGTCCTCACCACGCCGCTGTTAAAGGCCTTACGCGAAAAATTCCCGAAGGCCTGGATCGCGATGGTGGTGTTTCTCGAACATCGCGAGATCGTCCAAGAGAACCCTTATCTTGATGAAGTCATCCTCTACGACAAGAAGGGGAAAGAGCGCGGCCTTTGGGGACAGGTCTGTTTTAGTCAAAAACTCCGGAGCAAAAAATTTGACGCAGTGATCCATGCCCACGGCACGAACCGGATGCATCTTGCCGCGTGGATGGCGGGAATCCCCAAGCGTATCGGCTATGAGCGCCGCGCGCCCTGGGCGTTGACACATGTCCATCCCTACAATAAAAAAGAAGGAAAAAAACAGGAAGCGGAATATCTTTTTGAACTGCTTGGTTTTTTGGGTGTGACATCGTCCCAAGAGATGGTGACTTTTTTCCCCGTCTCGGATCGATCCGTTCGTTCTTTTGAGAACTTGCGTCTTTTCCATAAAATTCCTAACAACCTTCCTTGGATCGTTTTAAATCCTTCGGCAAGCGATGTGACCAAGATGTGGCCGGCCGAGCGCCTGGCCGAGCTTGTGACGCAGATTCAAAAGGATCGTCCCAGTGTTTTTCTTGCGATCGGGACCGGCAAAGACCGCCCCATCATCCAAAGGCTGATAAAAAATACATCGGTCCCGATTTTCGACCTTAGCGGAAAGCTCTCGCTGGGTCAGCTAGGTGCGCTTTTGAAGAGGTCGACCTTGCTGGTTTCCAATGATTCCGGACCTGTGCATATTGCAACGGCGGTCGGAACACCCGTTGTTTCCATTTTTGGGAGGTATGAAGCGGGTCTCGGGCCCAAGCGCTGGCAACCGCTTGGGAAGAACTCACGCGTGGTCGCGAAGGATGTTTCCAAAATTCCTGAGCCCGAGCGGAAGTTCACCTACATTGATGAGATCGCGGTGGAGGATGTGTATCGTGCGGCCAAAGAGCTTATCCTCTCTTGTCATTCCCGCGGAGGCGGGAATCCAGAGCGAGGATTTCCGACAAAGACATTCGGGAATGACAGCAAAAAAGAGAAGGAGTGAATCGAGGTATGCGAACCTTAAGACGTGTTTTGATCGTTCATCCGTATGGGATCGGGGATCTTCTCTTTGTGACGCCCGTCATGCGTGCGCTACGTCTCATTCCGACCGTTGAGACCGTCGATCTACTTTTGGGATCCAGAACCCGTGAGGTTGTGGAGAATAACCCTCACATCGATGATATTTTCGTCGTGGATAAGGATCGCGCCCATCGTCAGAGTTGGCTGGAAAATCTTCGTGACAGTTGGGAGCTCGGACAGAAGCTTCGAGCCAAGCATTATGACCTGATCCTGGATTATTCGCTCAGGCGCGAGCATGCTTTTTTCGGGCGGTTCTTCCTTGGTGTTTCGCGCTGCGCGGGGTTTGCGTATAAAAAGCGCGCGACATTCCATAATATCCGCTACCCGCTCCCCGAGGCGTTCTGGAAACGGCACGTGGTGGATTTTTACTGCGATCTCGCGGAAGCGGCCGGAATTCCCGTGGAAGACCGTTTTCTGGAATATTATTTTCCTAAGCCCACATCTTTGATCGAAGCGGAGGTGGACGACAAGTCCCATTCTCTATTAAAAGAATCAAAGGTGAATGGGACTAGTCCTGGTAACCGTGAGTCAGAAGAAGATAGGTGCCAGGACATGTTGAAGCTTTTGCCGGAGCGTTTTTTGGCGGTGGCTCCCGGAGGAGGGGATTCTTGGGGGAAGGAAGCTTCTTTCAAACGCTGGCCCGTGAAGTATTTCGCGGAGTTGATTTCCAAGCTTCAAATAGAGCGAGGTATCCATGGAGTTGCCATCTTGGGCAGTCGTTCCGAACGAGCGCTCTGTGAAGAATTGCAAGCGATGATCAAACCGCCTTCGGTTGTGCTGGCGGGAGAGACACGGCTCGCGCAAACGGCTAGGGTTCTCAAGAAGTCCGCGCTTTTTGTCGGTAATGACGGAGGTCTGGTGCATTTAGCGCGCGCGCTTCATGTCCCGCTCATGGCATTCTACGGACCTGTGCCGCCGGAGGTGTATGGGCCATATCCAGTGGCATCGGATGCGATTGCCCTCTTTAAACAAGGCTTGGAGTGTCGCCCCTGTTATTACAAATTTCGTTATAATAAACAGTGTCCAACTATCGCGTGTCTGAAAGATTTGACGCCCGAGGAAGCAATGGAAATGATCAAGAGAAAGTCCCTCTAAAGGGGCTTGCCCCGTTAGAGATTTGAAAAATAAAACGCACTTCTAATTTTGAACTTATTCGTACAGTGACAAAAAAATCTTTTATGGAAAAGAACAGAAGCGCCAGGGGCGCTGACTATCTCTAACGGGGGAGCTATGGCGAAACGCAAGATCATCGAGATAGATCGGGAGAAATGCAACGGGTGCGGGCTTTGCACCAAGGCCTGCGCGGAAGGCGCATTGGTGTTGGATGAGCACAAAAAAGCCGTCCTCGTTAAAGAGATATTCTGTGACGGGATGGGGGCCTGTTTGGATGTTTGCCCTGTTGATGCTCTCAAGATCATCGAACGGGATAGCTCGGAGTATGATGCCAAGGCGGCTTTCCAGCACGTCATGAATACCCAGGGGCCCGAGGCTGCCAAAAAAGTCCACGGAGCTTCTGACGTTATGCCGCATTTCGGGGGTTGTCCGGGTTCCATGGCGCGTGAGATCAAGCCTCATGCTCCATCAAAAGAATCAAAGGAAGGTCTTTCGGGCTCGGTTCAGTCGGAGCTCAGCCAATGGCCGATCCAGCTGCACTTGATCTCGCCCATTGCGCCCTATTTCAAGGAATGCGATCTTTTGATCGCAGCGGATTGCACAGCCTTTACGCTCGGAAGTTTCCATCAAGACATGCTCAAAGGAAAGAAGCTCGTGATCGCCTGCCCCAAACTTGATGAGACGGGCGGTTATATCGAGAAGATCGCGGAACTTCTCAAGAACAACACAGTTTACTCACTAACTGTGGTGATCATGGAAGTGCCGTGCTGTTCGGGCCTCTTTCGCATCGTCCAGGATGCGGTGGAGCTTTCCGGAACCCATCTTCCCATTAAAAGGGTCGTGATCGGCCTTGATGGGGCTATTCGGAGCTGATCGCTATGAAAAAAACAGCGCTATTTCTTTTGACGCTCGTCCTGCTCATGCCTCTCGGTTCTGCCCAAGAGGCGGAAAAGATTTTTCCCGCCTCTGAAAAATCCGCGGCGAAGATCTTTCTCGGGGAGAAAATAAAGTTCGAAGTCAGTTATCTCGGCATCACCGTGGGGGAGGCCGAGTCCAAGGTTAAAGAAATCGTTAAAGTGAACGGGCGCGATACTTATCACATCGAGATCAACGTTCGGTCACGCGCGATTCTTGACTGGATCTACAAGGTTCGGGACACGCATCATACTTATGTCGATGCCGAGCGTTTTCATTCCCTCCGCTATGAAAAAAAGATCAAAGAGGGAAGCTACTGGACCGACGAGTCCATGGAATACAACCAGGACGAGCATATTGGCCGCTTTTATTCCCGCAAGGACAACAGTCGAAAAGAAATGTTCGTCCCGCAGAACGTTCAGGACCAGATCTCCTGTTGCTACTGGCTCCGGTTGCAGGATTTAAAGGCTGATTCCAAGATCATGATCCCGGTGAATGCGGACGAAAAAAACTGGGATCTTGAAGTCGTCACGCATGGCGTCAAGGAAATGACAATCGACTCTGTAGGCGTTTTTCAGGCGGTCGAGGTCGAGCCGATCATTTTGTTCGAGGGTTTTTTTGTTAGGCGAGGAAAAGTTCATGGCTGGATGAGCATGGATGAGCGTCGCATCCCGCTTGTGATGAAGGTAAAGGTCCCCGTTCTTGGCGAAGTGGTCGCTACGCTAGTCGGCTACGAGCCAGGCATCGCTTCTTAGCCGGATAAGATTTGAGATGCGAAGCCCCGGCTTCGGAATTAACCCGTTCTTTCTTTGTCCGCACGTGATAAAATCCAGCCCGTCCTTCCCTCAATAAAGATTTCAAGGTGGGCAGGGCGGGCCCTGATGACCTTTTGATTTTTGAATGAGATCAGGGCCCGTTCCAAAGGCAAGTATCGACCCTAGGAAGGCCGCGGGTGCGTTACTGCGATTGAAAGGGCCCGCTGGCATTTTCAATCGGCACAGTACCGTGCCCCCATAAAAATTTAATCGACACGGTGCAAGGCGTCATCACGCGTGAAAAGGGGCTGGATCCATGAAAAAAAACGGTTTTAATAATGAAAAATATCTGAAAGAACAGTCGGAAGCTATTCTTAAACGGGTCAAGAAATACAGCAACAAACTTTATATCGAATTCGGCGGAAAATTGCTTTTTGATCATCACGCCGCGCGCGTCCTGCCTGGATACGATCCGAACGTCAAGATGCGGTTGCTTCAAAAACTAAAAGACAAGATCGACATCATTCTTTGCATTCACGCCGGGGCTATCGAGCGGCGGAAGCTCCGCGCGGATTTTGGAATTACCTATGATGCGGATGCTTTCAAACTGATCGATGACTTGAAGACGTGGGGCCTGGGGGTTACGGCGGTTGTGATTACGCGATTTACCGATCAGCCCGCGGCCAAAATTTTTAAGAATAAACTGGAGCGGCGCGGCGTTCGCGTCTATACGCACCGGTTTACCAAAGGATATCCCACGGATGTGGATATGATCGTGAGCCCTGAGGGGTACGGCGCTAACGAGCATATCGAGACCAAGAGTCCCATCGTGATCGTGACGGGGCCTGGGCCTGGCAGCGGCAAGCTCGGGACCTGTCTTTCTCAGATTTACCATGATCATGTCAGAGGCCTTGAAAGTGGTTATTCGAAGTTCGAGACTTTTCCGATCTGGAACCTGCCGCTTAAGCATCCCGTGAATATTGCCTACGAGGCGGCGACGGCGGATCTGGGGGACGTCAATATGATCGATTCGTTCCATCTGGAAGCCCATCACAAGACCACGGTGAACTACAACCGCGATCTTGAGATCTTTCCGGTCGTTCAGAGGATCCTGAAAAAGATTATGGGGAATCGCTCGGTCTATAAATCACCGACGGACATGGGCGTTAACTGCGCCGGTTTCGGGATCGTGGATGACGAGATCGTTCGCAAGGCCGCTGTCCAGGAAGTGATCTCGCGGTATTTCCGTTATTCCTGCGAATACGTGATGGGATACGTGGAAAAAGAAGCGGCGCAGAGGACGGAGCTTTTGATGAAAGAGTTGGACGCGAAGAGCGAGGATCGGCGTGTGGTGCTTCCCGCGCGGGAAGCGTCCCGGGAATTGCAACGACTTGGCGAGGGGAATAAGGGAATTTATTGTGGCGCAGCGATCGAGCTTCACGATGGGTCGATCGTGACCGGAAAAAACACGCCGCTCATGCACGCGGCTTCGAGCCTCGTCTTAAACGCCGTCAAGAAACTTGCCGGGATCCCCGATAGCATTCACCTCCTGTCACTGGGTGTGATCGAATCCATTGGGCGTCTCAAGCAGGACATCATGGGTTTTCACGCGGTCAGCCTGAACTTGGATGAGATTTTGGTGGCCTTGAGCATCAGCGCTGCCACCAATCCATCGGCTGAGGCTGCCATGGCGAAGCTTAAAGAGCTGAGCGGGTGCGAAGCCCACATGACCCATATTCCGACCTCCGGGGATGACAAGGGTCTTAAGCGTCTCGGGATCAATGTCACGAGCGATACCGACTTTTCCACCGTCAGTCTTTTTGACGCCTAATTTTTTAAAGGAGAGATAGTCCATGCCGACTTATGAATATGAATGCGGGGCGTGCGAGCACCGGTTCGAGAAATACCAATCCATGACCGAAAAAGCCATCAAGAAATGTCCCAAATGCGGGAAGGCCAAGGCTATGCGTATAATCTCCGGCGGTGCGGGGGTGCTTTTCAAGGGAAGTGGTTTCTATCAGACCGATTACCGCTCCAAGGGCTATAAAGAGGCTGCCAAGAAGGATATCCCAAAAAAGGACAAGCCGGCGACTTCGAGCTGTTCGGGGGATTGCTCCTCCTGTTCCGCTCCGAAAAAGTGATTTTCTGAGTCCCTCGCCTCCCGGAAGACGGAAAGCGGAGATTTTATTCCTTAAGCCGTTATGTTTAAAAGGCTTACAGCGAGTTCCTTTCATTGACACTCCTCCTCGGGGGTGTTAAAATGCTTGATTCCAATTTGAAAATATACAGGGACAGGCCTATTCCGGAAGATCAAGCCTGTCCTCTTTTTTAGTAGGGCGTTAGCCCACAAAAACGAATGAAAAATGGTACTCGAAAGATCATGAAGCCTGCATCCTTGCCGCTCAGCAGCTTAGAAAAAAGACGCTTTCTCGAGATCCTTGAGAGGTTCCGAGAGGTTCGCATCCTCGTGATCGGGGACTTCATTTTGGACCAATTTGTCTGGGGAAGCGTCAAGCGTATTTCTCCCGAGGCCCCAGTTCCGGTGGTTAGGGTCGAGAGGGAATCCTTCATGCCGGGGGGATCTCTTAACGTGGCAAATAATATTCGCTCTCTTTTAGGGCAGGTTTGTCCGTGCGGGGTAGTAGGACGTGATCTTTATGGACGTATGTTGCTCAAGGCGATGCGCAAGCAGGGGATTGAGACGGGGGGGATCGTTTATGATCCGACGCGTCCGACTTCCCTCAAAACCCGTGTGATCGCGCATTCCCAGCAAGTGGTCCGTTTTGATCGTGAAAATACGGAGGATGTCTCCAAAGCCGATCTTCTGAAGATCCTGAAATTTGTCCGTGAAAATATCAAGCGCATGGATGTTGTGATCCTCGAGGATTACGGCAAAGGCGTGATGCAGCCTTTTCTTTTAAAAGAGATCGTTCGGCTTGCTAAAAAGTTCAAAAAGCCCGTGCTCGTGGATCCCAAAGAAAAAAACTTTGTCTATTACCAGGGAGTGACTTGCATTACCCCCAACCGAAGCGAGGCTTATATCGGTTATGAGCGGACGCACGGATCTTGCTACAAAGCACCGGAACTTGAGACGGTAGGCTGGGGATTGATGAAGAAATTGAAACTCGATTCCGTGCTGATCACGCTAGGAGAGGACGGCATGGCTCTTTTTGAAAAAAATAAAAAGCTGACCCGGGTTCCAACCGCTGCGCGCGAAGTCTATGACGTGTCTGGCGCGGGGGACACCGTGATCGCGACGCTTGCGCTGGCCTTGGCGGCGGGTGCAAAAATGCAAGAAGCTGCGAAGATCTCAAATCTTGCGGCTGGCATTGTGGTCGGAAAACTTGGCACTGCGACGATCGCTCCCGGAGAGCTTGAAGAAGCTATCCGGAAGGCATGAGAACAGATCCTGTGAAAGCTCTGGGTGTCATTCCCGCGCGTTTAGGTTCCACACGTTTGCCCGAGAAGATCCTGCGCTCCATTGGCGGCAAGCCCATGATCCAGCATGTTTGGGAGCGCGCCCGGCAGGCGAAAAGGCTTGAGGACGTGGTTGTGGCGACAGACGACGCGCGTATCCAGCAATGCGTGGAGAGTTTTGGCGGCAAGGCTATCATGACGCGTCAGGATCATCCGAATGGTACCTCGCGTATTGCAGAGGTCATGGGCCATTTCAAACAGGATCTTGTGATCAATATCCAGGGGGATCAGCCCCTCGTGGATCCTAAGGCGCTTGACGAGATAGTGAGCATTTTTGAAAGAGCCAAGGATGTGGAAATGCTGACCTTGGCTGTACGCATGACGGAAAGGGCGAGTTTCGAGAACCCCAATGTCGTCAAAGTTGTTTGTGATGCGGAAGGGAACGCACTTTATTTTTCACGCGCACCGATTCCAGTCTTCCTTGGAAAACAGGATTGTGCGTTCAGTTTTTTGAAACATTTGGGGGTCTACGGCTATCGGCGCGATTTTCTTTTGAAATTCGTTGCTTGGGAGCCAGGAATCCTTGAAAATACCGAGAAATTAGAGCAGCTGAGGGTCCTTGAAAGGGGCCGTTCCATTCGCGTGATCGAAACGGCGTATGATTTCATCAGCGTGGACACGGAAGAGGATCTTCAGGAAGTCGAGAAGCGTTTGAAGGCGAACCCCGTGAGGAATTAAGAATGCCAAAACATATTTTTGTAACAGGTGGTGTTGTTTCATCCCTAGGAAAAGGTATCGCCTCCGCGTCGATTGCGAAGATCCTCGAAGCGAAGGGGCTGAAGGTCGCGATCCAGAAGCTGGATCCTTATTTGAACGTGGACCCCGGCACCATGAATCCTTTTCAGCACGGCGAAGTCTATGTGACCGATGACGGCGCGGAGACGGATCTTGATCTCGGGCATTACGAGCGTTTTACGCATAGTACGTTGGGTCGCGAGAACAACGTGACGAGCGGGCAGGTCTATTATAGCGTGATCACGAAGGAGCGGCGCGGGGATTACTTGGGCGGTACGGTGCAAGTGGTGCCGCACATCACCAACGAAATTAAAGAGCGCATCCGGAATGTTTCGCGTAACAAACGTTATGACGTTGTGATCTCCGAGGTCGGTGGCACGGCCGGCGACATTGAGTCCCTACCGTTCCTTGAGGCCGCCCGGCAATTTCGCCATGAGGTCGGTCGTGAGAACTCTCTTTTCATCCATCTGACGCTCGTTCCTTATCTCAAAGCCGCGGGCGAGCTCAAGACCAAGCCCACGCAACATAGCGTTGGGACTTTGCGTGAGATCGGTATTCAGCCGGACATCCTGATCTGCCGCACGGAAAAAAAGATCGACAAGGCAATGAAGGACAAGATTTCTCTTTTTTGTAACGTTGAGCCCGAAGCCGTGATCGAAGCGCGGGATGTGGCGTCGATCTACGAATGCCCCCTTATGTTCAAAGCGGAAGGGATCGACAAGGTCATCTGCCAGAAG
>JBAXGK010000018.1:0-16080 GCA_037139435.1 Candidatus Omnitrophota bacterium
GCAAGCAGGTCCTGGCGCGATGGCAGTATATCCCCCTGTTGCGATGGGGCATGGTCATTAAAGTGGATGAGGCCTCTGTGTTTCAACCCATTTATCAATTAAGAAATCTGTACATCATTATTTTCTTCTTACTGACATTGCTTCTCTTTGCGATTTCTTACAGGGTCTCGCTTAGCATTTCCGCTCCCATAGAAATAGTACGCAGCGGATTAAGGATCATTGGCAGCGGTTTCCTCGACCATAAAATTGATATTAAACGGGGTGATGAGATCGGGGAATTAGCAGATGAGGTCAATAAAATGGCAGGGCAATTGAAAGGGGTGCAGGAGAAGCTTGTCCGTTCCGAGAAACTAGCAGGTCTTGGGAAATTGGCAGGCATGGTTAGCCATGAACTGAGAAATCCCCTGGGGGCTATCCGGAACTCTGTTTATTTTCTGAAGATGAGGCTCGGTGGGGCTACGGGAGATGAGAAGGTTAAAAAGCACTTGAATATTCTTGATGAAGAGGTGGAAGCCTCAGACCGTATTATCACGGATACCTTGACCTTCGGACGCATCGAAGAGCCGAAGCTTGTGCCTACAGATATCAACATGGTCATCCAGGGGGTTTTGGGAAGCGTAAAAATTCCCGATAATATCGAGTCGGTATCGGAACTTTCCGGAGACGTTCCTCCGATACTGCTAGATGCGGTCCAGGTAAAGAGGGTGTTTAGTAATCTTATCACCAATGCTATCCAGGCCATGCCTGGGGGAGGGAAGTTGACTCTTTCATCACGCATGGTTTGCGATTCGTCCACGAACGACAAATATGTTGCGGTTACGGTTAAAGATACCGGAGAAGGCATTTCGCCGGAGAATTTGAAGAAGCTTTTTGAGCCGCTGTTCTCTACCAAGACCAAGGGCACAGGCTTGGGCCTGGTAGTTTGTCAGAACATAATCAAAGGACATAAGGGTAGAATTGAAGTAGAAAGCGCGCTGGGGAAAGGCTCAGTATTTACAGTGAAGTTGCTTGTAAAATAGTTTGAAGCTAACTCAGAGGAGGAAGCGATGTCAGAGAAAGTTAACGTTTTAATCGCCGATGATGAACAAGGTTTTGCCGAAAGCTTATCGGATATTTTGAGTGAAAAGGGTTATTTCACGACCGTCGTTCATAGCGGAGAGGAGGCGCTCAATAAAATTAAAGAGCAGTCCTTTGATATTGTGCTGATGGATATCAAGATGCCGGTCATGAATGGGGTTGAGACCTTTAAGAAGATAAAAGAGATCCGCCCTGATTCCGTAGTCATTCTTATGACCGCCTATTCAGAGGATGAGGTGATCCGCGAGGCTTTGCATGAGAAACCCTATTGTTTAATAAATAAACCACTGGATGTGGATAAGGTCATACAGACGATTGAGGCCTCAAGACGCCAAGGTGTTTTAATCATGATCGTGGATGACGACCCTAATATGAGTGAGAGCTTAAAGGATATCCTTGAAGACAATAGGTATAAGGTAGCTTTAGCCAAAACTGGAGAGGAGGCTATTGCGGTCGTGCTGGAAAAGTCTATGGATGTGGTCTTTGTGGATATGAAACTTCCGGTCCTTAATGGCCTGGAAACTTATCTTGCGCTAAAAAAGATTAATCCAAAAATCACAGCCATCATGATGACGGCCTATCGACAGGAGATGAAGGATTTGATCAGTCAAGCGCTCCATAAGTCCGCGTACACCTGCCTTTATAAACCCTTTAATCCTGAGAAAGTAGTGGAGCTGGTAAAGGAGATTGAGGCGAAGAGGAAAAATAGCTGAGAGCCAATGGAAGGAGCACGTATGCCAAAGACAATTCTAATAGTAGACGATGAGCCCAATGTGCGAGCTGGGCTAGTGGATATTTTGCAAGAATTAGGATACAGCATCGTTGAAGCTGAGAATGGGCAGGAGGCGATCGAGAAGGCCCGCGCAATAAAACCGGATCTGGTGCTTCTGGATACGAGCATGCCAGGGATGGATGGGATCGAGATCTGCAGGCAGATCAAGCAGGTGGAGAAAATATCCACCCGCGTTATTGTTTATACCGCAAAGTTGACAGCCATTGACGCGGTAAAAGCCCGCCGGAACGGTACGGACGATTTTTGCGTTAAAGGTGAGAATCCAGAGCATCTTTTGAAGGCAATAAAGACATTGATTTGAGTGTTGTGGATCCATGCGGGAACAGATTTATTTTTATTCTGCATCGCGATTTTATGGCGAAGCCCCCGTTTTAAGCGATAGCCCTCGGAAGTCCCTGCACCAGAATCTTGATGATCTCCACCTCTCCCGAGGCCTTTAGGTCTTCGGCGATTTTATGGATGCTTTTTTTGAAAGATGAAGTAGTTTTTTTATTTTCTGGAGACTAGAATACAGCCCGAAACACATAAGCCGATAGCGACTGACCTTTCTCGCCCCGAAGTTGCCGGTTTTGTTCTGACTCATTGAATCTCACTGAACGGGAAGGCAAATCTGTGGCCGTGAAATATCTTTCTATCCGCTGGAAGCTTTTCTTCGCGATCGGCACGCCTCTTCTCCTGATCCATCTCGCCGTTTTCGGCATCGGTTATTACAATCTCCGAAAAGACGCCTACACGGATATCCACGGGCTTATGACGGAGATCGCCACCAATTACGCGGAACGATTCGACTCGACTTTCCTGGTCGCGGCCCAAACCGCGAAGACAGCGCTGACTTTTCTTACGATCGATCCGGATGTCGACGAGCGAACGGTCTACCAGTTACTCCGTCAGAATGTTTCTCAAAATCCTTTCATCTATGGATCGGCAGCGGCTTTTGAGGAGCATGAATTCAAAGCAGATAAAAAACTCTTTTGCCCTTACGTGCATCGCCCGGAAACAGGCTCCAAAGAAGCCTTAAAAGATCAGTCCGCACGGCCGGCCGGCGAAGACTTGCGTGAAATTGACATTGGCCGGGATGCTTATGACTACCGCAAGGCGGATTGGTATCGATTGGTCAAAGAAAGCGGCAAAGCCATCTGGACGGAACCTTATTTTGATTCGGGAGCCGGCAACGTCATTATGTGTACTTATTCCGCGCCTTTCTTCAAGGAGGGTAAATTCCGGGGCGTGGTGACGGTCGATATTCGCGTCGACGACCTCAAGCAATTGATCCAAAAAAGGGGGCTGGTGGATCCCAGCGCCTTCGTCATCACCAGCCGTGAGGGCCGGTATATTTCGCATCCCCAGCCCCATTTCATTATGAAAGAGACGATTTTCTCCAACGCGGAAAATCTGGGGCGCATGGAATTGATGGCCCTCGGAAAAGCCATGATCGCGGGGGGGAAAGGCGCGGCCCTGATCAAAGATTTTAAGAGCTCAAAAAAGATCTTCATATTCTATGCCCCGATCCCGAGCACCGGCTGGTCTTTCGCGGCGACGGTTCCCGAAGCTATGGTGATGGGGCGGGTGTGGCTTCAGCTCGCTCAAGTCGGCGGGATCTTGGCGGCGGGACTTTTGCTGATACTCCTCCTGATCTGGATTCTTTCCCTCAGGATCACCCGGCCGACCCGGGAGCTTGCCGCTTTTGCCAAAGAGATCGGCGATGGCCATTTTGACGCTCCTTTTAAGCGGGATTTCGACGGAGATGAGATCGGGGATCTTGCCGAGTCGCTCAAAAAGATGGTTCGTGGGCTGAAAGACCACATGGAAGCCCTGACCCTTGAAACGGCGAAACGGCAACAGGTGGAAAGCGAACTTCAAGTGGCGCGGGATATCCAGCTGTCGCTTTTACCGATGATCTTTCCGCCTTTTCCCGAACGAAAAGAATTCGACCTGTACGCCAAAAATGGTCCAGCCCGTTTTGTTGCGGGAGATTTCTTCGACTTCTTTTTTATCGATGAAAAGACCTTGGCGTTTTCCATCGCGGATGTTTCCGGCAAAGGGATCCCGGCCGCCATGTTTATGGTGATTACGCGCACGTTGCTTAGAAATATTGCGTCTGCCGGGAAATCTCCCGCGGAGGTCCTCAAGGACGCGAACCGAATTCTTTTTGAGAACAATGAGCGGGGGATGTTCGTCACTCTTTTTCTGGGGTATTACGACCTTCACAGCGGGAAGATCTGCTATGTGAACGCGGGACATAACCAGCCCTATTTTATGGATCGTTCTGGGACCATCCGGAAATTCGGAAAGGTGACTGGCACGATCCTTGGGGTCTTGTCAGACCCGCAATATGAAGACGCGCAGGAGATCCTGAACCCCGGCGAGATGTTGATCCTCTATACCGATGGTTTTCCTGAAGCCAGGACACCTTCCGGGGAATTTCTGAATGAAACGCGTTTCCGCACGCTTCTTGAAAGCTATTCGGGCGAATCCAGCATGGACCTTTGTGAGAAGGTTTTTCAAAATGCGATGGATTTTCAGAAGCAAAAGCCTGTCGACGATCTTACGATCCTCGCGTTGAAGCGGCTTTTTTGAGCCAGCGGGACGACTTATGTCCTGACATGGATATGCCTGGCGGAGAAATCCCCCGGGACAGTGACCCGAGCCATCGCAAGAAACGTTTTAAGGCTTTTAGATGTGTCGCGAGGAAGATTTTACGCAGTATTTATAAAAGAAATGAGAGGAGCTGACAGCCGTTATCAAGAGTGGCCATGGCGATGGACAGCTTCTTCATGGGGATTGAGAGGGTCTGCGCCTCGCTTGAGGCCATCAGCCAGTCGTGCTTGCATCCGAGCTGTGAAAGTCCACGTCGTGTCATTTTCTCTTTGTAATCAGGCGCAGGGCGACTAAAATGAAACAGTGGCATTATCGAGGGGAGCGGCATCTTGACGAATCCGGAGATTTTACGTTCTAACCTTTAAGGAGAAAATCGATGAAGAAGATCATGAGTTTTGTGGTGATACTTTCCATGCTTTTCGCACCGGTGGCTTTTTCCGCGAGTCCGTGGACTGAACAAAAGAGTTATCCCAGTCAAATATGGGGCAAGCTTCAGTTCGGTTTAACAAATACGCTTCTCGGCTGGGTCGAGCTCTTTGCCACTCCCAACCGGTATGCCGGCGAAGGGAAGAACATTTGGAAGGGCGCTGGACAAGGGGTGGTTGATGCCGCGTCTAACACGTTTGGGGGACTTTTTCAGTTGGTGACTTTTCCGATCCCTGTGGACCTTGTGCTCCCGCACAACGGTGTGGATCTCGGGGTTAAGTAGTCGCGGGTATTTTGCATTCGAAAAAGAGGGGGGCGCGCGCCCCCCTCTTTCTTTTGCCGCATGAACAGCTTTTTTGAGGGGAGTCGACGGATTGAGAAATAAACCGATGATCTTCAAGCGAGGCCTTATGATTTCCCCGCGGTTTTTACAAACCTTTCTGTTCCTTCTCTTTTTCTTCGCTCCGGCGCATCTTTTTGCGGCGACGATCACTAACGAAGGGGATACGATCGTTAAAGTGAGCGCTCGGTCAACGCAAGGGATTGCAGGCGGAGGCTCTATCAGGCCCGGGCAGAGCCTCAACCTCAAGAACGATGCCTCATGGATCGAGCATGTTCCGGAAGGCGGGTCGGTGCAGGTTCGCCTCAAGATCATCGAAAATGACGGGAAGACCGGGTACATCAGTACTTCCGGGGGGCGGTATACCTTTCAAACCTCGACGGAATCCAGGTTCACGCCCAAAACGGAAAAGAAGGGATCGGGTCTCGCCACGGGTTATGCGGATAACCGGAGCAATGTGGCGATGTCGCTTAACATTGTGAACCGGACCGGCGCGCAGAGTTTTATCGTTCTGAGACCGGGACAAAAGACCGTGGTTCCGGAAGACACCGTTGAGGTTCGAGTGGATCAACAAGGATGGGTTTCCGGGGATGCCCAGATCTCACTCTCGGTTGTCATGCCGGACGGAAAAGAACGAGTGGTCCGGACTTCTCATGCCGTGGTCCGGATAGATTCACCCGCTAAATAGAATCGCCTTCCCCTCAATTCCGGCTAGACGCCGTTCTCTTGAAGACCCATGACTTCCGGGGGCGATCGCAGAGTATCCCGCGGGGTCTTTTTTAAAAGCTGCTTTGCGATTCCGTACTGAAGCAGGACCCGGATCCCGTGATAGACGATGTAGGCGTATCCTGCGCCGTTCAATCCCCAGGCCGTGAGCATCCAGTACAGAACCGGAAAATAAATAAGCGTGGGAAGGAACTGGATCCAGAAGCTTAAGTGGGCCTGTCCCATGGCGAGGATCATGGGAGCGAGCGGAAGCGACGTGACGGCGATCGCGTTGGCAAGCATGTACCAGACCGTGACGGAATAAGCTGTGATGAATTCCCGCCCGGTCGTGATGAAAATGATCTCGTGCCCCCAGATCACAAAAACGATCCAGGTGATCACCGAAACCCCGCCCATGAGGTAGGTCATCCGCTTGACCACATGACGGAATTCTTTAAAATCTTTTTTCGCCCAAAGCTTCGTAAGCTCCGGATAAAGGGACTGAAACAGGGGATTGGTGAGCCGGTCGAGGGCGGCGCAGAGTTTCTTCGCCAGTTTGTACAAGCTGACATCCGCGAAACCGAGAAGTTTTCCAACCAGCAGAATATCGAATTCCCGGAAGCCGACCTTGACGGATCCCGTCAGGTTGGTGGAGATCAGGAAATTCCAGACCCCTGGAAAACGCTTCGTAATTCCTGAAAGAGGCTCGGCCCAGATATCCTTGAAACCCCGGCGGTGAAGTTCCACCCAGGCCATGGCCGTTAGCGAAACATAATCGACGATCTCAGTCAGCATCCACACCCACAGGAAGCCGCTGAGGCCCCCGTGGAAGGCCCAGGCGATCAAGACCCCCACAAATTTGATCCCGGAGGTGACGCACTTCTGGACCGAGAACGATTTAAATTTGTCAAAGATCCGTAGGAGACCGGTCGGGACGCCGGCGATATCAAAAAGAACGATCAGGCTGTAGATCATGGCCAGGTGAGTCATTTCCGGAGACCAGTTCTGCCAGCGAGCGATCAGCCCCGCTCCCGCGAGCGAGGCCGCGCAACCGATCAAGGCCGTGAAACCGTCCACGATCGTTCCGAGTTTCACGAGGGCTTTAAATCCGGAAGGGTCTTTGGCGGAGAGGGCGTCGGAGCCGTATTTGATCATGAACTGCCAGGACTGGAAATTGATCAGCTTATCCACGATCCGGACGTAGGCGTCGATTAAGACCAGCATGCCGAGTTTTTCGGTGCCGAGCGCACGCGCCGTGACGGCAAAGGTCAGGACTCCGAGGACCGCGGAAACCGTGTCCCCGCTGATCAAAAGGCCGGTATTCTTGAAAAGCCTTTTAAAGGTCCCGCTTGCGAAAGTGTCTTTAAAGAAAGAGATCATCGTGGGCGGATTATATCATTAATGACAAGAGTCACCCGAGCTCTGTCATCACCGGAGGGCACTCTGAAGCGGGTCTTTTTGTGGTAAAATGAGGCCGCCTTTAAAACAAAGAAGGAGGATTCCCATGAGTGAACCATCCGCAAAGAAAGTCAAAACTATTCCCATCATCATCGCGATCCTTGTGATCATTGTTCTGCTCCAGGCGGTCGTGTTGATCCGCCAAGGCCAGCGGCAATGCGCGCTTGAAAAGAAGCAGCAGGAGGCGATCCTCCCGGTGCAAGACAGGGCGTTGATGATGCAACCAAGACCGCATCCAATGGCTTCAAGAATTCCCAATGCTTTACCCCCGGGGGTGATGAACCAGCAAGACCCCATGGAGGCTATCAACAACATGAGCCAGCGCATGAACAGCTTGATGCAGCACGCCTTTACGTTCGGTTCGCCGCTTCTTCAGAACATGCCTCAAAACACGGGGTTTGATTTCACTCCCGCCGTGGATCTCGAAGAAACGAAGGACGCCTACATTGTTAAGAGCGATCTTCCCGGTTTGGAGAAGGATAAGATCGACCTGACCGTGAAAGAGAACGTCTTGACGATCGAAGGTATGCGCGAAGTGACGAATAAGACCGGGGATCCGCAGAGCGGCTATTACGCGCAAGAGCGCAGCTATGGTTCTTTTGCGCGCAGTTTGAATCTGCCGGGGCCTGTCGATGAAGCGAAGATCGCTGCGGACTACAAGAACGGGGTTTTAACCATTACGCTGCCCAAGGCCCCGGGACAGAAGACGGAGCAGAAGGTCGCGATCCAATAAAGAATAGCTCTAGCTGTTGGAGGAAGACTTATAAAAAAAGCGCAGGGTTTTTGGCCCTGCGCTTTTTGCTTTAGAAGCATCCAAAGTTCAGGAGAATTTGAGCCTTCGAACAGTCACGTAGGTGACCGCGAAGATCCCCGCCTCGATCATGATGGTCGCGATCGCCGCCCCCACATAAGAAAAAGAATCGATCAAAAGAAAGATCATGGGGAGGCCCACCATGGCCATCATCACATGGATCCTGGAATAGATGTGGGTCTTGCCGCAGACGAGCAGGAACTGGACGCGGAAGGCGTTGGAGCTGATGAAAAGGACGGAGACGAGGAGAAGCCTGAAGGAAAGCACGGTCTCCGGATAATTCCCGCCAAAGATCGTCTTGATGATCGGATGGGCGAAAATAAAGATGAGCGGCAGGCAGATAAGCGAGACTGTGATCGTGATGAGCTGAATGCGCTGCATAAATTCGAATGCCCGGGACTTGCTTCTTCGGAATATTTTGCTCAGACGCGGGAAAAGCGCCTGGGAAAAAGAGGAAAGCGGAAAGGTTTGGCAGAGGCCCGCCAGTTTTTCGGCGATGGAATAAAATCCCGTGATCGTGTTGTTGGTGAGGAGTCCGATGGCGAAAATGCGCGTCGTGGTATAGGCGTTGATCGCGACGATCGAAACAAAAATATCCCAGCCTGCGGTAAGTTGCCCCCGCAAAGTGGTGTACCCCGGAAAGCGGAACGAAACCCCCAGGTGCTTAAAAGCAATGTATTGTCCCAAAAGACCGGTGATCAGGCCGATGGAAGAGACGATGAGCGGGACCATCAGATAGTCTCCGGGCCCGTGGACGGAAAACAAAATGAGAACGACCGTGAGGATCCCGCCCGCGATATTGAGGTCCGCGATATATTTCATCTTTTCTGTGCCCTGGAAAAACCAGACCGGAAAAAGTGTGTTCCCCAGCACGGCGCCGAAACTCAGGACGTAGACCATCCAATCATCCCTGAATTTTGGAACAAAATAAACAATGCAGCCGAGCAAGATGAGGCTTACGACCGCCAGGGCGATCTTCACCATCATGACCGATGAAAAGACCTTGCTGATCTCGGCACGGTCATGTTGGCAAAGAGAGATCTCTTTGGTGGCGGAAATGCTGAACCCATAGTCGGTCAGGATCATGAAGTATTGGACAAAGGCTTGCGCGAAGGCGATCAGGCCGAATTTCTCCGGGCCGATGATCCGGAAAAGATAAGGCAGGATCAGAATCGGAAGTAGGTAGGTGATGGCCTGCAACACGGAGAGCGAGGCGAAATTATGAAGCACGGTCTTCCGCTCGTGGGGTTTGGCCATGCCATAAGTTTTTTTGATCTGACGGATGAGCGAAGGCATTTGTTCGATCTATTCCTTTGGACCTGATGGCCGCGGTCGTGTGTCATTGAAAGCCTATCTTGTTCATCGGTCATTATGGAAAATTTTGAAGTTACATCTTTGCGGTGATATACTCCCACGATGAGTCAATTCCCGAAAAACTTTCTCTGGGGTGCTGCCACCGCGGCTTATCAAGTCGAAGGCGGCAACGACCACGCCGATTGGTGGCGCTGGGAGAAAAAGGCTGGGAAAGAAAATTCCGGTTCTGCGTGTCACCACCACGATCTTTACGAGCTCGATTTTGAACTTGCCAGAGGGCTCGGTCATAACGCCCACCGCCTTTCCGTCGAATGGAGCCGCGTGGAGCCCCAAGAAGGGAAGTTCTCCGAAGAGGCCCTCAAGCATTACGTCGATGTGATCCTGGCCTTGAGAGCGCGGAATATCGAGCCCCTGGTGACCCTTCACCACTTCACGAACCCGGTCTGGCTGGCAGATCTTGGGGGTTGGGAGAATAAGCGCTCGGTGGATTATTTTCTCCGGTTTTCGGAACGGGTGGTGCGGGCCTTGGCGAAGCATGTTCGTTTTTGGATCACAATAAACGAACCCACCATTTATTTTTCCCACGCTTATTTTCTCGGAGTATGGCCGCCCCAGGAAAAGTCGCTTTGGAAAGCGATGACCGTCAAAAATCATTTAGCGGCAGCCCATATCAAGGCTTATCGCATGATCCATAAAGTCTACACGGAGTTAAACCTCCCGAAGCCCGCCGTTAGCATCGCCCAGCACATGCAGGCTTTTGTGCCGTGCACGCCAAGCCTCAAAAACAAATTCGCCGCGTCCCTGCGGCATCATTGGTTCAACCTAAGCCTTATCGATACTTTCGCGCGGCACAAGGCCCTGGATTTCATCGGTCTCAATTATTATTCCCGGCAGCTCGTGGATCTCAAACGATGGGGGCTCAAGAATCTCTTTGCGGATGTCTGTGAAAAACAGCATCATCCGGTAAAAAAGAATTCTCTGGGCTGGGACATTTACCCGGAAGGGTTGCGCGACTTGCTTCTCAAGCTTAAAAAATACAACTTACCGGTCGTGATCACCGAGAATGGGATCTGCGCCCCAGACGACCACTTGCGATGGGAATTTATCGCCGGACATTTGAAGTGCGTCCACCAAGCGATGGAGCAAGGCGTTCCGGTCGCGGGGTATCTTTACTGGTCGCTTCTGGATAATTTCGAATGGGATAAAGGCTTTGGCCCGAGGTTTGGCCTGATCGACGTTGATTACAAAACGCAACTAAGAACCGTTCGAGAGAGCGCCGTCAAGTTCAGTCAGGTTTGCAAGACGGGAATCTTGCCTTAGCCGCGCGCAACGCACAACGGGCAACGCGCAACGTAAAAACCCAAAACGAATTCGTTGCGCGTTGTGCGTAGAACGTTGTGCGTTTAGTTCTTCGCGTACATGATCTTGAGTTGCTCGATCGTCGGTTTTTGAGTGTAGTACTCGCCTTCCGGCCCGACATAGCCGTCTTTGGTCCGCGTCACTTTGACTTTCGTCACACTTCCGTTTTTATTGGGAATATCAAACGTCAATTCCGCGGGCTCGGGTCGCTCCGCGATCGCGGAAGATTTCGCGTACATCGCTTTCAGTTGTTCAATGGTTGGATAATCGGGGTAGAATTCCCCATTCGGTCCGACATAACCATCCGTGTATTTTTGTAAAGTAACAGGGATGTAGCTGCCGTTGGGGTTCGGGACCGTGACGACAATTGTTTTCTCAGGCGCTTCGACGGCCGGAGGGTTGGAGGAGACCACAGAAGGTGGCGGTGTCACGACGGTGTAGCCGGTGGGTTGTTTGACGTAGTAGGCGCTGTTGTAATAGTAGTAATCGGTGTTGTCATAAACGATCACCTTGTGTCGTTCAGGCAAGGCGGTGATCATAGCTCCGCGAGGCGCGGAGACGAGCACATAGCCGGAAGGAGTTTCCTGGTAATAGGTGCCTTCCAGATAGTAGAAAAGCATATCGGCTACCCGGAGGGGCATGCAGCCACGCGGAAGGTCCCGGTGATAGTAAGGGCGCGGAGGTGAGTTATGGAAGGAAGGTCCGGAAAAATGGTCCGGACGGGGTCGCGGGGGTTGTGCAAAAGAATTTTGCGCCTGGATGAAGCAAAGGGCGCTTAAAACGAGAACAAAAAGCGAGATGCGGTTGCCAGCGAGCGGTTTCATGTGGGTTCCTCCTTAAGGATGGTTGAAGCGGGTTTCTTTTGAATGCTGCCTCCATAGACAGTCGGGTCTACCCGAAAGTTCCACGCCGGACAAAAAAATCCAAAAGGAGAAACGGAGTTGTATAATGTGCGTCCACAGCGCCCTGATTTCGGACCTTTGGAGAATAGGCTTATGAACCCCATTAGAGATAGGACGCGCGTTTAGGGTGCTTCCGGTAAATAATGAGAAAACTTACAATGAACATCTCAACCCTTGGCAGCTCGAAGGGAACTAGAACATGAGTCCGGCGATCTCTAACGGGGTGAACACCGCTCATATTTTAGCGTCAGTGTTTTTCGGAGGCATCGGTTTCGGGGCCTTCATTTATGGAAAAAAGCAGTCAAATCTCAAGGCCCTTCTGATTGGTGTGATTCTCATGGCCTACCCCTATTTTGTGCAGAATCCTATAGCGCTTTTTGCCATCGGTTTCGTTCTGACTATGGCTCTTTTTGTGCCTTTCGGGGGCTAACCCCACGGCTGGGCGTTTAAATAGCTCGTTTTTAGGTCAAATCCAGAGTATAATGCTCCCATGCCACATACAGTACCTCAGCCAACGCCTTCTTTAGCACAGCCCACACCCGCAAGTTTCTATGGGTTGGGTATTGCCCCCCATATCTTAGAAACCCTTACAAGAATGAAATTCCACACGCCGACGCCTATTCAGCAGAAGGCTATTCCGCTTGCGGTTGCCGGGCAGGATGTGATCGGGGTGGCGCAGACGGGGACCGGGAAGACCCTGGCGTTCGGGATCCCGATGATCCAGCGACTTGCGCAAACCAAAGGCCGCGGCCTGATCCTTATCCCGACCCGTGAGCTGGCCTATCAGGTTCACCAAAGCATTCATAAGCTTGATCCCAAGATCAAATTTGCGATCCTGATCGGCGGCGCTTCCATGCACAATCAGATCCAGGAGCTTCGCCAGCATCCTCGCATCATCATCGCCACGCCGGGTCGCTTGATCGATCATATGGAACAGCGGTATGTATTCTTAAATGAGATCAGCATCCTCGTCCTTGATGAAGCCGACCGGATGCTCGATATGGGGTTCGCGCCGCAGATCCAGAAGATCCTTCGCTCGGTTCCCAAGGAACGTCAGACCATGCTGTTCTCGGCGACGATGCCAGAGACCATCATGAAGATCGCGACCTCCCAGATGAAATTGCCGGTCCATATCGAGATCGCAAGATCCGGCACTGTGGCGGAGAAGATCACGCAGGAAGTTTTTGTCGTGAGAAAGGAAGCCAAGAGAGATCTTCTCAAAAAAGTCCTGGCGCAGTATCACGGGACCATCCTTGTTTTTTCGAGGACCAAGATCGGCGCTTACAAGATCACCCGCGCGATCCGTGAGATGGGGCAAAATGCCGCTGAGATCCATGCCGATCGTTCACTCTCGCAAAGACGTGAGGCCCTGGAAGGGTTCAAGTCGGGGAAATACCGCATCCTTGTGGCGACCGATATCGCAGCGCGCGGCATTGATGTGAAGGGGATCGAGTTGGTGCTCAATTACGATCTTCCGGATGATTCCGAGAATTACATCCATCGTATCGGCCGTACGGGCCGCATCGGGGACAAGGGGCACGCGATCTCGTTCGCGACGCCGGACCAGGGGAAAGACCTCAAAGATATCGAAAAGCTCATGCGCATGGCGATCCCCGTTTCCGAACATCCCGAAATGCCGCTCGAGAGCCTGATCGAACACAAGCCCACGAAAGTCGCTTCGTTTGGCGGCCGCCGTTTCGGCCGGGGAGGCCGCTCCCGCGGTTACATCGCTCCCGCTTTCAGAAAGTCTTCTCGCTGATCCTTCCGTAGGGGATACCCCGTGCGATTATGGAGCTTGCATCCCGGATATCTGGACTCGCAAGGCCTGGTGGCTCTTTGGCGTGAAGCGCTCTTGGCACAAAAAGTCTTGTCAGGGAAGACCCTCGGCTATAAAAATCATCCTCAGCTTGAACGCTTTAAGGCACATCCTCATCCCCCCCAAGCCATCGCCGCCTACTTAGTTTCCGTTTGGAAAGAAGCGTGCCTCCGGGGATACTGTTTTGACGAGACGAAGATCAAAAGCTCAAGCACGAGCCGGAAGATCGCGGTCACGAAAGGACAGCTCCGTTACGAATTCCAATGGCTTTGTTCAAAATTAAAAAAACGCTCCCCCCGACAATACCGCACGATCGTTGCTTCCCAAAAAATACGGCCGCATCCTCTTTTTAGACCCAGGCTCGGGCCGGTGGCGGGCTGGGAGCGCGTCAAATGAACGCTTTTTCGCGTAAGGCGGGACGGGGAGCGAGCAACGTTAAAAATTCAAAACGTATGGGTTGCTCGTAGAGCACGATAAATGGCTTCCGACCACTTTTTCGTTTGATTCCAGCACAGGGAAGGAGTAACCTTTCCGTGTATCTGAAGGGGGAAGAATGACAGAGTCTTCATTTAAAGAAGAGGTCGAAACAAGCATTTCGGTGGATGTGTTTTCAGTCTCCGCGGCGATGGTCGGCGTTTGCCTTACGGTCATTCAGCTGATCCAGATGAACGCGGCGCAGAAGGGCAATACGGTCGTCGATGAGATCCTGGCTTTTGACTCGATCGTCTTTATGATCGCTTGCGTTGCCTCCTTCCTTTCACTTAAAAGCAAAAGACATTCCCGGCTTAAAAGAATACTGGAAAAGATCAGCGACGGTTCTTTTCTCCTCGCAATCACCACGATGGTAGTGGCGATCTCACTTGTCGTGTACACACTCATTTGATAGCGCGCTTCAGGAGCCGTCCATAAAACAGGAGAGCGACGATGAAAAAAAACATTCTTGTGATCGATGATGACCCCGTGGCTCAACAAATGATCGTGTCGCTCTTGGAAGCGGAAGGCCACGCGGCGGTGGCGTCTTTGAATTTCGAGGACGCCCTTCGCAGGGCCCGCCAGACAACGCCGGACCTCGTCCTGATCGACGTCGTGATGCCGGACATCACGGGTTTTGATGCCTGCCGTAAGATCAAACAAATGTTCCAGCCCAACCCGCCTCCGGTGATCGTGATGACCTGGAAACTCGACGCGGTCGATCCCGTCCTGGCCCGAAAAATGGGGGCGGATGATTTTGTGGTCAAAACATCCGATTACGCTGTTTTGCTCCAAGCGGTGCGGAAAATACTTTCCAGGGATCATGATTAAGATTCTTTCGTTCTCACTCACAGGGGGTTTCGGCTTAGTAAGGGTATCTGTTTGAGCGCAACCATGCAGAAGAAACTCGTCCCGTGCTCCCTAGGTTTTTCGCTTCTTCGAATGGACGCATAAGCGGCTCGACGGCGACGAGTTCCCGGCTACGGTGCTCCTGTCGAGGAGGCAACTGGGCAAGGGGATGATCCTTCAGGCGACTGTTAGGGATATCCCCCAAGGAAAAAAGGTAAAAGAAGAACTGGAAAAAAATCGCTGAGCTGGAGAGTTTTAAGAAGATCGCGATCGGGCGGGAACTGAAGATGGTCGAGTTGAAAGAAAAGCTCAGCGCTCTGGTGTCGAAAAAGAATAGCAAAGATTAAAAAGCTGAATAGCCCCTATTCCCGCCAGAGGCGGGCCGGTGGCTGGGGAGTTGCGGGAAATCATCGCCAGCGATCCATAACAAAGTCATTCTCGGTTAGGGTGTAACCATTTAACGGCAAAGGAGCCTCTTATGTCCTCAAAGAAAAAAAACAAAGCGAAAGCCCGCAGAGCCACCAGTGATGCGAAAGCAAGCGGTGCCAAGGCAATCAAGAAGGTTAAGGCAAGCAAGGCGCTGGCGATCATCGGAAAAAGCACTGATGAGAAAGAAGCCCAGGGGAACGCCTCTGCCCGCTTTCCCATCGTGGGCATCGGCGCGTCTGCCGGGGGTCTGGCGGCCTTCGAGGCCTTTTTTTCCGGGATGCCCGCCGAGACCGATCCCGGCATGGCGTTTGTTCTGGTTCAGCACCTGGACCCGAATCACAAAAGCATCTTGACCGACCTGATCCGGCGCTACACCCGCATGCAGGTCTTTGAGGTCGAGGACGGGATGCGGGTGCATCCCAACTGCGCCTATATCATTCCGCCCAACCGCGACATGGCTTTTTTGAACGGCGCGCTTCAACTGATGGAGCCCGCCGCTCCGCGCGGCCGGCGCCTGCCGATTGATTTCTTTTTCCGTTCTCTGGCCCAAGACCAGCACGAGCGTGCCATCTGCATCGTGCTGTCCGGCACCGGCAGTGACGGCACCCTGGGCGTCCGGGATATCAAAGGCGAAGGCGGTATGGTCATGGTCCAGAGCCCGGCCACTACCGAGTACGACGGTATGCCGCGCAGTGCGATCGGCACCGGTCTGGTGGATTTCGAATTGCCGGC
>JBAXGK010000019.1:0-15852 GCA_037139435.1 Candidatus Omnitrophota bacterium
GGGCGCTTCATCGAGGAGATCGGCTATTATGACGCTCTTCCCAAAGAAGATATTTTCGTCGTGAAGCAGGATCGTCTTGAATACTGGGTGAAGCAGGGCGCGCAGATGAGCGTTGCCTTGAAGAGCCTCGTGCGGCGCGAGAAGAAAAAAACAAAGAAAAGCGCCTAAGGCCCTAGGGTCAGGAAGGCGTTTTATGTTTACGATTGATATCGTAACGCTCTTTCCCGATTTTTTTAAAAGCCCGCTCGAGGAATCGCTTTTAGAGAAGGCGCAGACAAAGGGGCTTGTGAAGGTTCGGGCGCATGATCTTCGCGATTGGACCCACGACCGCCATAAAACGGCGGATGATAAGCCTTTTGGGGGCGGGGCGGGGATGGTGATGAAGCCCGAGCCGATCTTCGAATGCGTGGAAGCGATCGGTAAGGATGCCTGGGTGGTGCTTCTCGACCCTCAGGGCGAGCCCATGAGCCAGACACTGGCGGCGAAGCTCGCAAAGAAAAAGCACCTGGTTTTAATCGCCGGGCATTATGAAGGCGTGGATCAGCGAGTAAAAGACCATCTGATCGACCAGGAAGTATCGGTGGGAGATTTTATTACCATGGGTGGGGAAGCGCCGGCCCTTTGCCTGATCGAAGCGGTGACGAGGCTCTTGCCGGGCGTCTTGGGAAACGCGGAATCGATCAAGCATGAAAGTTTTCAGACCGGGATGCTGGAGCACCCGCATTACACGCGGCCCCGGGAGTATCGGGGATGGGAAGTGCCGGAAGTTCTTATATCGGGCGACCATAAAAAGCTAGATGTTTGGCGGAAAAAATCCGCAGAGCAAGTCACGAGGAAAAAACGGCCAGATCTTTTAAAATAATTTACAGGGGCTTGCCCCGTTAGAGGCCGGCGGGGAATTAAAGAATGTATTTTGAAAATCAATTAAACAATTAACGGGAGCCCTTTTCGAAGGCTTCCTGTCTCTAACGGGGGAACCACAATATGAATAAAATGGACATCGTCGAAAAAGAAGCCGCATCGAAAAAAACGCCGGAATTCCGAGTAGGCGACACCCTCAAGGTGCACGTCCGCGTCAAAGAAGGCGATAAGACCCGCACCCAGCTTTTTGAGGGCGTCTGCATCAGTAGAAAAGGCAAAGGCGTTCGCGCCAGCTTTACGGTTCTTAAAGAAAGCTATGGAGACAAGGTCGAGAAGATCTTCCCGCTTCATTCGCCGAACGTGGAAAAGGTTACGGTGAGCGTGAAGGGGAAGGTCCGTCGCGCGAAGCTGTATTACTTGAAGAATCTATAATCCCTTTACAGGCTTCGCTGCGATGGAGGTGGCTGTTAAGGTGTCTCGGAAGGCGCTTCTCCTCGAGAAGCTCCTGGCATTTGATCGGCAGGAAACCCCCGCGAAGAGTGAGGGATGGTTGGCCGGCGTGGATGAAGCCGGGCGAGGTCCTTTAGCCGGTCCCGTGGTCGCGGCGGCGGTGATCCTTCTAAACCCCGAGACCCTCGCCGGGATCAACGATTCCAAAAAACTGAGCGCCGAACGCCGCGAAGAAATTTATATAAGGATCGCACGTTCCTGTATCGTCGGGATCGGGTTCGCAGACGAAAAGCAGATCGACGAACTCAATATCTACGAAGCCACACGCCTAGCCATGAAGAAGGCCGTGCTGAACCTTTCGCACACCCCCGCCAACCTTTTAATCGACGGGCCCATGCGTCTGGACCTCGAGCTCAAGCAAAAAGGCGTTATCCATGGAGACGGGAAATCAGCGAGCATTGCTGCGGCCTCGATCGTGGCTAAGGTCTTTCGTGACCACTGGATGCGAAAACTTCACCAGCTCTATCCTGTCTACGGATTTGATAACCACAAGGGTTATGGAACGGCCGAGCACATGAAAGCCCTCAAGGAAAAAGGCCCTTCGCTTATCCATCGCTATAGCTTCGCGCCGGTCCGGGAAGCGGCGCTGCTTTTCCCTTCTAGAAAAGTAAGTAAAAAGACGGCAGTTATCCCGACTACCAGAGACCCTAAGAAAATAAAGGTCGGGGTAACTTCGTGAAACTAACGCCTCACCCAGGACCCTTTCGATCGCCCTTAGGAGCGCGAGGGGAAATGGCGGCTTGCGGTTTCCTGAAGGAACACGGGTACGAGATTCTCGAAAAGAATTTTAAATGCAAGATTGGAGAGATCGATGTGATTGCCCGGCGGAAAGGGCGACTTGCGTTTATCGAGATCAAGACGCGGACAAGCATGGAACGCGGGACTCCGCAGGAGGCCGTTGACCTTCGAAAGCAAGAAAAGATCTTTAAAGTCGCTCAGTGGTACATAAAAGGAAAAAGCCTTGTGAAAACCCCACTCGCCTTTGACGTCGTCGCCGTTCTCTGGAGGGAAGGGCAAAAGCCCGAGATACGTCTGATCGCTGACGCGTTTGAAAAAGAAGACAAATTTCATTGATTATCTCTCGAAACAGGCGCAGAATGCCTCCCATTTCTCGCATGAAGCCATTCCGCTAAAAGTGCAATTTCGATAAATTTTTCAGAGGAGTTTACGGTGAATAAAAAATCTCAAGATTCTTCTTCCGCGGTACTTAAAAATGACGAAGAGGCGCTTCTCGCCGTCGAAACCCAGGTGTGTTCCTATGGGGATACCGTTCATTACGCCGAGCACCCCAAGATCTTCGAACGGTGTGAGGGCAGCTATCTCTATGACATGACGGGGAAACCGTACTTGGATCTTCAGATGTGGTATTCCGCCGTGAACTTGGGTTATGGTAATCCCCGGGTCAATGACGCGCTGAAGCGTCAGATCGACAAGCTTCCCCAGCTGGCCTGCCAGTATCTTCATCGCGAGAAAATCGAATTGGCGGAGCGTATTGTGGAAAGTGTCAAAAAAAGCTTTGGGCTGAAAGGGCGTGTCCATTTTAACGTGGGGGGCGCCCAGGCCGTGGAAGATGCCCTGAAACTTGTACGGAAAAACACCGGACGTTCCCGAATGTTCGCTTTTGAGGGCGGGTATCATGGCCGAACGCTTGCCGCGTCCGCGATCACGTCCTCCTACCGCTATCGGGAAGCCTACGGAGAATTCGGGGACCGGGCGGAATTCGTTCCTTTCCCCTATGTGTTCCGATCACCCTTCCCGAAGGATCCCCAAGCCGCCGAAGATCATTTTGTTCATGAGTTTGAGCGCAAATTCGAGCACGAATACACGGGAACCTGGAATCCCAAAACAAAACGCGCGGAGTTTGGCGCCTTCTTTATCGAGGCGATCCAGGGCACCGGAGGATACATCATTCCTCCGAAAAATTATTTCAAACGTCTTGCGAAAATATGCCGCGATCACAGCATTCTCGTGGTGGATGATGAGATCCAGATGGGTTTTTTTAGGACCGGGAAAATGTGGGCCCTCGAACATTTTGATGTCCAACCCGACATTCTCGTTTTCGGCAAGGCCCTGACCAACGGGCTGAACCCGATCTCGGGGATCTGGGCACGGGAAGAGTTGATCTCGCCCGAAAAATTCGGCCCAGGATCCACGCATTCGACCTTTTCGTCTAATACCCTTGGCACGGCGGCTGGCCTGGAGGTCATGAAGATCCTCGGGGAACAGGACTTCGGCCCCAAGGTGATGGCGAAAGGTTCTTATTTTCTTGAACGCCTGCACGGGCTCCAGCGCAAACATCCCGAGATCGGGGACGTTGATGGCCTTGGGCTTGCCATGCGCATGGAGATGTGCGAGAAGGACGGGTTGACGCCGAGTCGGGAACTGGCCGATCGGATGTTCCAAATCGGGCTTGACGGCAATCTTGAGGCCGACGGCCAGGTGATGGGGCTTGTGCTCGATATCGGGGGTTATTACAAAAATGTGGTCACGCTTGCTCCTTCACTCGAGATCCGCGAGGAAGAGATCGATCGAGCCATATATCTTTTAGATCAGCTCATCCTTCGGGCGAAAAAGAAATAAGGGCCATGGCGGTTAAGCTCTGTTTTCGCTTACCTCGGGTAAAGACGCCCTCCCTTCTAACGAGCGGATTGGAATACAGGACCGAGTCCTCCAAGGCGACGGTGCTCCTGATCCATGGCTTGACCGGAACGCCGAATGAGGTGAAGGGTCTGGCGAACTTCTTTTATCGAAGGGGCTATTCCGTCCTCTGTCCCAGACTCGCGCATCACGGGGAACCGCTCCACATCCTCAAGCGGGCTAAGTGGCAGGCTTTTTACCAGTCGGCCAAAGAGGCGCTTCAGTCGATCCCGGCGGATCAGAAAATATTCACGGCCGGACTTTCTATGGGCGCGCTGCTCGCCCTTTTACTCGCCGAAGAATTCCCTGAACGGATCTCGGGCGTGACCTGTCTTTCCCCGACGCTTTTCTATGACGGATGGAATATCCCCTGGACCCGCTGCCTTTTGCCGCTCGCGTACTTCACCCCGTTCCGCCATTTTGCTTATTTCAAGGAAGAGCCGCCCTATGGGATCAAGAACGAGCGCCTTCGCAACAAGGTCCACGAATATTACAAAAACGCCTCGTTTGCCGATGTCTCCGGCGTGGCGCAGCACGGGTACCCCTATTTTCCGGCGACGCTTCTCTGTGAGTTGCATCTTCTGATCCGTGAGAGCATGAAAAAGATGTCCAGCATCCGAACCCCGGTTCAGCTGATCCAGGCCGCTGAAGACGACATGACGAGCGTTAAGAATTCTCAGTTTATTTACGATCACATTGCCTCGGAGCAGAAAGAGATCGTGCTCCTGCATGACTCGTATCATGTCATCACGGCCGACCAGGAGAGGAAAAAGGTGGCCCAGAAAATGCACGAATTTTTTTGCCGTATCCTTGGGGTAGGCCTTGGCGAGGCGGTAAACGGGGAAGAGGAAGACGCATGAGTTCGCGAGTGAAAAAAAGCAAGCCCCCCATGGTTTTTTTTGATTTCGACAACACGATCACCAGTCTGGACGTCCTCGACTCCGTGATCGGACGGTTTTCCATCGATCAAAAGTGGATGGTCCATGAGGAGGCTTGGAAAGAAGGGAAGATCGGATCGAGGCAATGTCTTGAGGCCCAATTGAAATCGGTTCGCGTGACCCGCTCCGTTCTCGAGGAGTACGTAAAACAGATCCCCCTTGACTCGTTTGCCCTGAAACTTTTCCGGACGCTCCGTCGCAAGGGGATACCTTTCATGATCGTCAGCGACAGTTTTACCGTGATCATCCGGACCATCCTGCGACATTACGGGATCCATCAGGCCAAGGTTTTTGCCAATGAATTGAAATTCGAAAAAGACCGGCTCATTCCCGCGTTCCCCTTCCATTCCAAGAACTGCCGCCGGCGTTGCGCTCACTGCAAAAAAGTCCATGTTCTGGAGCACAAGGACAGGACGACGATCTATGTCGGGGACGGCCTCTCGGACGTTTGCCCGGCGCTGGAAGCCGACATTGTTTTTGCCAAGGATAGTCTGGCCAGCCACCTTGAAGCGGAAGGGAAATCTCATAGGGCGTTTTGTGACCTGGGAGATGTTTGTGCGTTTTTTGAACGCGAAACAAAAAAGTCTTTGATGAAGGCCCCGGCTTATGTTTGACGGCTCACCGGCGGCGACGGTTTTGGAAATTGCCGAAAAACGGTCTCTTGGGAATAAGAAGCTCAGAACGGAGATCATCACAGACATCACGAGCCTCTCTCCCGAAGCCTGGTCCCAGGTCTACCCGCGGGTCTTCGAAAGCTACCATTTTTTCAAGACGCTTCAAGAAGCGGGCCTCGAACAATTTGAATGGCACTACGTTCTTGTCTATGACGACAAAGAGCTTGTCGGCATTGCCCCTTGTTTTTTAATGCATTACCCTCTTGATACCACGATCCAGGGCCCGATTAAAACCGTTCTTTTAAAGATCAAAAAAGTATGGCCGGACTTTATGGAGTTAAGAGCGCTGGTGTGTGGGCTGCCGATGAGCCAGGGAAGGATCGGCGCGATCCATGATCCCGGGGCAGTGGTGCGGGCGATTGGTGAAGCCATGGAGTCGCTTGCGCGATCCCGGAAGGTATCGATTTTGGCGTTCAAGGACTTCGGCCTGCGGGAATGCGAATGGTTGGATGTTCTGCAGGCGGCGGGCTATTACAAATTTGAAAGCCTCCCCTCGACTGAAATGGAAGTTCCGTTCCAGTCTTTTGACGAGTATGTAAAAACGCTCAACCGCGCCTCACGTGATGGACTCAAACGAAAGCTTAAAAAAATAGATCGGGCCCCTTTGCTTCCCATGGAGATCCGCGAGAGGCTTTCGGAAGATGAGTTGGAGCAGGTCCACGCCCTTTACACGCAGACCCTGCTGAGTCACGGCGAGATGTCTTTTGAGATCATGACCAAGGCGTTTTTTCGACACATCTCAGATAATATGCCCGACGAGACCCGGTATTTTTTGTGGCGTCTGAACGGACGCATCGTGGCTTTCGCTTTCTGCTTCGTTTCCTCGGAGAGGATGATCGATTATTACTTGGGGTTTGATTACGCCCTGGCCTTCGACCTTCATCTTTACTTCACCCGCTTTCGTGATCTCATGAAATGGTGTATTGAAAACAAGGTTAAGGTTTATGAAATGGGGAATACCGGGTATGAGGCCAAGAGGCGTTTGGGTTTTGGATTCGTCCGGCTTTTCGTTTATGCCAAGTGTCTCAATAAATTCATCAATCCTTTCTTCCATCTCTTGTGCCGGTGCTTGAGGCCGGAGAATTTTGATGCGACGTTTAAATGTATCCGGGAGCGGTCGTGAGCAAGACGGGCGGTATTACCCTTAAGATCTTTCTCGCGGTTTTTCTAAACGATGTGATCGATGCCGTCGCCCAGGTCCTGATGAAAAAAGGAATTGTCGGAGAGGCGATCGTTTCCTGGAACCTCCACGACATGGGTTCTTTCCTGGCGCAGAACGCAACCTCGCCGCTGGTAATCGTCGGCATCCTCCTCTACGCGATCAATTTTTTCCTCTGGATCATCATCCTCACGAAGATTGATTTAAGCCTGGCGGTTCCCCTGGGAAGTACCACCTATGCGCTCATTCCGTTTTCCGCGGTGCTCTTTTTGCATGAAAAAATTTCCGTGATGGGTATTGTGGGCATTCTTTTCGTTATCCTCGGGATCCTCATCCTGTCAAAGAGCAAGCCGGCAGCCCCTTCGCTGGCACCCACACCATGATTCTCATCCATTTAAAAGCCAAGGTAATCAGGACAGTCCAAGTCACCTTTCAAAGAAAGAAAAGAAAGACTTGGGCGCCATGATCCTGACCATACTTTACGTACTCATGGCGGAGATATGGAACACCGTGGGGCAGTTGCTTTTCAAAAAATCCGCGGATGCTTTGGCGCCGTCTCCCGGGGCGGGGGGTTGGGATTACAGGACCTTTTATAAAAATGTAATCCGGCGTCCCGGTATTTTGCTGGGGCTCTCTTGTCACGCGGTGGGACTTATCTTTTGGATTATGGCGCTCAGTCAGGCGGCTTTAAGCGTGGTATTCGTCCTTGGCAGCATGCAATACATCCTTATCCTGATTGCCGCGCGGTTTTTCTTGGGTGAGAAGATCGACGGCATGCGTTTCCTGGGGACGCTTTTTATCGCGGCGGGAATTACCCTGGTGGCTCTAAGCGGCCTGTCATAAAAAAACGCTTTTAAAATAGTCCCTAATTGGTTATCCTCATGGTCAAACTTACGCGAGTCAATTAAGAAACCTCAGACTATGACCTTAAGATCGTTTAAAAAAATCAGTATTTTTTTAGTGCTTTTTTTGGGCACTATGGCGGCCGTCTATGCCGGCGAAAAAAGCCAGGACATCTATGCTCCCGTCTATACAAAACCTCTTTCTTCCGAATCTCTGAAAGATCCTGTTTCCCGCATTATCGAGTTTCCCTTCAAGCTGCTCAAGGCGCCCATAGACAAAGGGCTCATTTACATGGAAGAACACCGGCTCGATAAAAAAGCAAAATGGATCTATTCGCGCATGACAGAGGAAGGGGTCAAGCCTCTTGTGGGAGGTTCCGAGGCATCCCTCATCCCGGCTTATGGGGCTGAATTCAATCTTATGGCCCTTACGAAACAAAAAGATAAGTATCCTGATCTTGTGGCGACGACTACGGTCGCTCAAGGCCCCACCACGTTTTTCCTGGTGGGATCCGAAATCGGAGCGCAACAAATTTTCGGAGGGGGGCATGCCAGCGGCTTTTTCCAATATGAGGTTCGGGAAAAGGAACCTTTTTACGGGATCGGGCCGCATACCAGCATGGGGGATAGCACTTCTTTCCGGATGAAAACTACCCAGGTGGGCACTGTCGCAGGTTTTAGCTTTTCTCCCACGATCGATCTGTCCTCCGTTTTTTCCTATAAGCACGTGAACATTTTTAATCGCGCTCATGATGGAAAAGGAGATATCAGGACGATCTTTGCCGGGCAGGATATCCCGGGCATCAACGGGGAGGACCTTTTAAGCTATGAGATGGTTTTCAATCGTGACACCCGGGACAGTCCGGATCAAGCCACGAAGGGGAGTTATCAAAAGCTTTCCTTTAAGTATACCGACGGCACCGGGAGCTCCTCGGCGCGTTATTTTACCTACCTGCTGGACACCGCAAAATACTTCCAGCTAGGTTCTCCGAGGCGTATTTTTGTGACGCGTTTTCTTACGGAATACAATCAAGAGGTCGACCACGGGAACGTTCCCTTTTTCGAAATGGCCAAGCTGGGAAGCTCCGGGACCTTCCCCTCGAGGAGCCAAACCGCGCGGGCTTTTGTTTATAATAGGTTCTATGGCGAAAGCGCCATTCTTCTTAATCTGGAATATCGCTACACGGTGATGGAATACAAAGAATTTAAAGCGAAGACAGCTATTTTCTCGGACTCGGGAGAAGTCTTCAAGAAGCTCAACAAGTTCCGTATTTCAGATCTTCGGGAATCGTACGGCGTTGGCTTTTATCTCAGTTACGCCAAGAGCACTCTCTTTGCTTTCTCCGTCGCCCATGGTAACGAGGGAACACAGTTTTATATCGATAATAAAATAGCGTTTTAATGCGGATAAAGACATGAAAAAACAAACAGGCAGGAAAAAAATCTGGTTCGTGGGGGCGCTCGTGATCTTCGGGGGATGGGTTCTGAGTGGCGGGACCGTCGTCTTGGCTGAAGAAAGCGTCAAGTTCAAAGAGAGCGAGTCCTCCTTTTTCAGCGATCTTTTTGATCAAAACCTTTACAGTGAAGGCATCAATCAGTTGGATCTCGGCCGCTGGGGAAGAAGACTTTTCAGGAAAGAGCTTCCTTCGAAAAATGTAAACATTTTTGATGAAGTTCCCGATTCCGGATTTTTCATGAATCGGCAGGGCCGTGAGAAGCGTTCCCTCGAAGCTCTTGAAAAAGGATATCAAGAAACTCCGGGGCCTGATCTGAGCCAGCCTTTGCAGGTCATGGCGGCGGAGCAGCGGGGGATCTATCCCCGGTTCTGGGTCAAGGATGTTCGTGGGGACGAATATCTCCTGGAATTCGATCCGCAAGGCAACATGGAGCTTGTGACAGGGGCGGAGATCATCGCCAGCCGGATTTATTACGCCTTGGGCTATACCGTACCGCAGTTCACGATCCTTTCGATCAAGCCGGATCAGTTTAAGGTAGCTCCTGACGCGACCACCTGGGAAGACACGGGTTTTAAAAAAGAGCTCACCCAAAAAAGGTTTGAAGAGTATCTGATGGTCCTGCCACAAAACGCTGCAGGTTTTTATCGGGCATCAGCATGCAAGATCATGAAAGGGGATTATCACGGGAGTTTCAGCTTCGGATCCCGACGGGAGGATGATCCGGCGGATCTGGTGAACCATCGTGATCGTCGGGAGATGCGGGCGCTCGGGATCTTCGCCTCCTGGCTGAATCATTATGATCTCCGGGAAAGCGATACCCTGGATATGTCCGTCGAAGAGGGTGGGCAGGTCGTGTTGAAGCACTACTTGGCGGATTTTAATGGGGCCCTGGGCGCAACGCAGGAAGGTCCCAAGAATCCGATGCTGGGGTACGAATACGTCGTCGATAATGGAGAGACCTCGAAATCGGTTGTTGCGTTGGGGTTTTATGAGAAACCCTGGCAGAAAAAGTGGCGTCTTGCGGGTGAAAAGACCTCTGCGACGCCGGCTGTGGGTTATTTCACCAACGAACTTTTTGACCCGGCCCGGTATAAAACGCAATTCCCCTATGAAACTTTCAAGAACGTAACACGCGCCGACGGATTTTGGGCCGCGAAGATCTTGATGAGTTTTTCGGATGAGGACATCCGGGCCCTGGTCAAGGCCGGGCAATACAGCGACGCGAAAGACGCGGAGACTATCGCCAAGACCCTGATCGAACGGCGTGACAAGATCGCTCGCTACTGGTTTTCCCGCGCCAATCCGTTAGATGGATTTTCGTATTCGGGCGGCAAACTATCCTTTCAAGATCTGGCGGTCGAGCATGGCTTTGCCTCAAAAGAGGGAACGGTCTATCACCTGGAAGTGATGAAGGCAGGAAAGAAGGAAAAAATCGCGCAGGTTGAGACGAAAGAACCCACCGTTGATATTCAGCCGGGATGGATCCACGCGAACGGAGAAGCGAAGATCCTTCTTCGCGTCGGGCGTGCTTCCGACAAAAAATTAAGCCCCGCCGTTACAATCCTTTTGAGCGACTCCGGCATTCAAGGGATTTGCCGCAAAGATTAAAAAAGACCCAAGAAGCTCAAAAGGTTCAAAAAGCAAAAGAGCTCGCAGCCCCGTGTAGCCTTTTCCGCATCTTAAGCCTATTTAGTCCTTCACGGTTTTCGCATGGGGTTGTTCCAAGGGGAGCGTAAAGGAAAAGGCGCTGCCCTTCTTGTATTCCGATTCGATCTCGATTTTCCCGTGATGCCGTTCCACGATCATTTTGGAGATGGCAAGCCCCAACCCCGTGCCGCCTGGCGCAACGAGCTTTGCGGATTCAAGCTGTCCGAATTTCCTGAAAAGCTTGGGAACATCTTTTTGTTGAACGCCGATTCCCGTGTCTTTGACGGAGATCCGCACTCCTTGGGGGTTCACGGAGGAGGTGATCGTGATCTCGCCCTGGAGCGTGAATTTGATGGCATTCTGCAAAAAATTAGTGAGGACCTGAACGATCTTGTCCCGATCCAGCTCGACTTCGGGGAAGTCCTTTTGAAGCGCCAGCTTTAAGGTGAGGTTCTTGTTCTCCACCAGGGGACGCATGGACGTTCCGACCTCCTCAATCATTCGGGTCAGATTTTCTTTCTTCATGTGGAATTCAATCACGCCGGCCTCAAGCTTGTGGAAGGCGAGCACATCGTTCACCAAACGCACCAGCCGGTCAACACAGCGCTTGGAGATGTTCAGGACTTCTTTTTGTTCGGGAGTGATCTCTCCCGTAAGACCCTCCAGGACGATGCTCAAACCTTCTTTTACCGAATGGATCGGTGTGCGGAGCTCATGGGACACCATCTGGATCAGCTCGGCTTTGATCTCGAGAGATTCCTGATATTTACGCTCCGTCACATCTTTTGCGAAACAGTAAAAACCGTCAAAGTTATTGTCCTTATTCACGCTTCTGACCAGGACGGCATACTGGTGAAAGATCGAGCCGTCCTTTCGGATGGCCTTGACCTCGGCTTCTGATTTTCCGTCGCGCACCATTTGCTCAAAACTCGCCGTCATCTTCTCGGAATCCTCGGGGCAGATCGTGGATGTGCGGTTCAAGCCCACCATCTCCTGCGTGGTATAGCCCATCATGGCGGCGTAGGCCCTGTTGACGTTCAAGAATTTTTTGTTGGGATCTAACCGTGCGATTCCCTCAAGGGCGTTCTCCATCGCCACGGAAAACTCGCGCAATTGATGTTCTGTTTGGATCTTTTCTGTAATATCCTCCGAGATACCAAGCAGGAAGACGGATTTCCCATGAGAGTCCAGGACCGGGATTTTTTTTGTGTGCAGGATCCGCGTTCCTTTTTTCTTCGTGTGGATCGTTTCTTCCTGGATCTCCAGGAGCGTCTGAGAACGAAGGGTCTCCCTGTCTTTTTCGATAAAAAAATCCGCCTCATTTTTCGGAAAGAATGAAAAATCATTTTTCCCTAAAAGCTCTTCCCGTTTGTACCCTATAAGCTCTTCTCCCGCACGGTTGAAGCGCACAAATCGCAATTCCTCCGCGTCTTTAATGAAGAGCATGTTCGGAATGTTTTCGATCACAGAGTCTAAAAAGGCGTTCGCTTGGCGCAGATCCCTCTCAACCCGGACCCGCTCGTCGATCTGCTCTCTAAGTTCTTCGTTGCCGAGGACGAGCTGCCGGGCCTTTTGCTCGAGCTCTAGGGTCCTTTCCGAGACCTTGAGCTCTAGAGCGGCATTCATATTCTCCAGCTGATGAAGAAAAAGACTGAGCCGCCGAAGCGTTGGCAGGAACACGAATGCGCCAATCAGCCCGAGGAATAAAATATTTATAAAAAAGAGACCCTCCGCAAGATGTTGGAGTTTGGCGATACCGGCAGCGCTTGTTTTTTGAAACCTCTCGATCGTGGAGCGTAGTGAATCAACGAGCTGATCGCTTTTCTCCTGAAAAGCCAGCAGCTGAGCGTTGTCCGCCCGGACGCGGATCGGAGAACCCACGAGAAATTTTTTCAAGGCAGATAAATATTCTTCAAGCTCCAAGTTCAGTGGGGCTGAAGAAGAAAAATACAGCTCTCGGAGATCAGGGATGAGTTCCAGCGAGAGGTTTGCTTTTTTTGAAATGATGTCGTTGGAAGTGGTGCGGAAGACGAGCAGGGAGGAAATTTCTTCGTGGGCGTTGATCCTGAGGCTTTTTCGTTCCGCCACGTCTATTGATTGGGCGTAAGCGGAGGAAAAAAAAGTCGCTTTCTGGACCCGGTTGTGCTGATCGACCAGGAAACTGATGATCGTTGCGCCGTGTTCAGCTTGGCGGATCTGTTGGTTCATGATAAGGAAATTCCCGACGGCAAAGCCGGCAAGAAAAATAAAAACAAGCACAAACTTCAGATGGGTGGAATAAAGGACTGGATCTGATTTTTTCTTGGCGGCTTGAGGGCTCATCACGTTTTTTCTCGCATGGCTTAAGCGGGCATTCCGAGGTAGAACCCCTGGCCGTACCGGACCCCGAGCTCTTTTAGCTTGTCGAGATCGTCTTGGGCCTCGATGCCCTCGGCGATCACTTCGGCGTTCAGGTCTTCCGCGACCTTGAGGGTGCGGCGGAGCGAACGCTCCATGTGAGGATCTTGAGCGATCCCGATGACATATTTTTTGTCGATTTTGATCACATCCGGCTCGAGAAGAATAAGGCTCTCAAGGCAGGTATTACCGAACCCCACATCATCGATGGCGATTGAAATGCCGTAACGTTTGAATGCCTCGACCGAGCTGATCAGGTGGGAGGGATCTCCGAGGATTTGCTGCTCACTGATCTCCAGACAATAGCTTTGGGCCGGGCAATTGAGTTCTAGTTTTTCAACAAGCTCCTCTGCGGCAAGATCAATGATCGTGGCCGGGAAAAGATTGATATGTCGTCGCATCTGGGGGGGAAGTGCGGACGAGGCGGAAACGCAAGAACGGAAGCAGTGATGGTCCACCAGGGTTAGCATGTTATTTTCCAAGGCGATACGGAAGAATTCATCGGGCGTGTGGACGCCGCTGTTCTTGAGGCGCGAAAGAAATTCGTAACCGACAATCGACTGGTCCGCAAGGCGCATGATCGGTTGTTTTAAGGCGAAGAAATCGTTGCCGCGCCGCATGAGGTTCGTCATATGCTCCGAGTCCGAAGCCTCACCGTGGTTTCCAACCCCCGCTGTCTGCTGATAAGAAATCCGGTTCTTTCCTTCATTCTTGCTTTTTCTTAGCAAAGGGTCCGAAATAGCCAAGAGGTCATCGACGGAGGTTACATCCACCGGTACGGGCGCGAGCCCAAAACTTGCGGTGATCCTCAGCGTTTCTTTTTCTGAAACGGTGATCGTAGTGCTCGACACCGCGAAGCGCAACCGTTCCGCAAGGCGAAGCCCCTCTTGAAGAGGGGTCCTTGGAAGCAACAAAATAAATTCATCGCCACCGATTCTTGCTACGTGGTCTGAGGCGCGCACAGAGTCCTGGATCTTTTTGGCGGTCTCTTTGAGCAGGATATCTCCGACGGGATGACCCAGAGAATCATTGATCTTCTTAAAATCGTCGATGTCGAAAAGAAGGACCATGAGGGGTCCTCCTTCGCGGGAAAGGATCTGAGTCTCGCGCTTAAGGGCTTGCTGGAGGCCACGGCGGTTATAGAGTTCGGTAAGGGGGTCCAGAAGCGCCATTTTTTCAAGCCGGAGGTTCGTTTCCCGCAGGCGCCCCGTGACCGAAGCGAGCTTCTCCTTGATCCGGTGCCGGTCAACGGCATGATGCAGGATGCGAATCAAAAATCTGGAATTGAGTTCCCCTTTGACCAAATAGTCCTCGGCGCCCTTGCGAACGGCATCAATCGCAAGGCTGTCGCTGTCCAGGCCACTCATGATCACAATAGGGGTATGCCGGTCTTGGGCGTGTAGGCTGGTAAAGGTTTGGATGCCAGAGGAGTCGGGGAGCATCAGATCCAGAAGAATCAAATCCCAGGCTTTTTCGGCCAAGGCCTCCAGGGCTTGTTGCAAAGTGGGGAGGCAGGTGATCTGGAGGCGCGGGTTCGTTTCTTTACTGAGGCGTATTTTCAGGATGTCTGCAAATTCCTGGTCGTCTTCAACGAGAAGGATCTTTAAGCCGGGCTGCATGAACTGTTCTTCGTCCATCTCCGCACCCTCTTCTTCGATCCAGGAGCTGTTCCAGGATCTTTCGTGTTTTTTAGCGCTTAAGCATCCGGAAGTATTTTCTTGATCACCTCGAAAAGATCGCTGAAATCATAAGGCTTTGTCAAATAAGCATCCGCGCCGATGACCTTGCCGAGGATCTTGTCGACCATCGAGTCTTTGCCCGTCAACATGATGATGGGGATCCTTACGAGTTTTTCATCGAAGCTTTCACGGAGTGTTTTGCAAACCTCCTCGCCGGGAAGCTTGGGGAGCATGAGATCAAGAATGATAAGGTCGGGGATCGTTTCCGTCGCTTCTTTGAGACCGGTCATGCCGTCGAAGGCGGCCGAAACCATGAAGCCAAGATTTTTCAGTCGCATGGTCAAAAACTTGCTGGCGCTATACTCGTCTTCGATGATAAGAATTCTTTTTTTCTTGCTAGAGGTTTTTTCCACGGGGATGACTTTCACAGCGGATGCTTTCATTTTGAGGCCTCTGTTCCCATGCCCAACTCCTTTTCAAAAAAACGCGTGAGGAACTTCCTTTACCATTAAAGTAAGTATATCGAGTGAAGAGGGAAAAAGCAAATGCGCGCGTTGGAATAAGTGTTTTTTTGTTCTAGCAAGCACTGTAAAGTTCTATCTTGTTTAATCAGGTGTGACGTCCGGGAACCCATATATTTACCTTGAGCGGTCTCAGCGGCATAGTGGGGGGGGCAAGGCTTGGAGCCTTTGGAGCGTCGAGGGCGCCTGAAGTCCCCGGAGCGTTTTCTCAAGAGGCGCGGGTAAGGAAACATGGTAGAATCATGCCGCATATGAACAAAGAATTCGCTGAAAAAGTAAAAACTCAAACAGCCCTTTTTTTCTCTCAGCTCGCTCCCTTCCTTCCCTATTTGCTCCTGACCCTTTTTTGGATTATCACCGAGATTGCAGTCAACCCGTTCGGGGAATTTCCCTTCGTTGACGATTGGATGTACAGTCGCTGCGTCTATGTGTGGGTAACCAAAGGAAAATTTTGGCTATGTGATTTTCAGGCCGTGACCTTGTTTGCGCAGGCGGCGTGGGGGGCCTTGTTCGCTCTTATTTTTGGATTT
>JBAXGK010000020.1:0-15326 GCA_037139435.1 Candidatus Omnitrophota bacterium
TCTTTACCGCCCCGCTTGCACACAGGGGGTAACGATCAATGGTATCATTCCCACGCGCCACCCCGATAAAGGCGAGAGGCTTTTTTGCCGATGTTTTAAGGTCATGATAAACTCCTTTGATTTCGCGATTCTTTCAGTCACATCTCTTTTTGTCATCGTGGACCCGGTTGGGCTCATTCCCGCCTTCTTAGCCATGACCCAGCAAAACACAAGCCCGGAGCGGGTCCACATGGCACGACTGGCCTCTGTGATCACGTTCGCAATATTGATCCTGAGCTTCTTTTTTGGCCAACGGCTTCTTACAACGTTCGGGATCACGCTTCCGGCTTTTGAGATCGCCGGGGGCATCGTCCTTCTTCTGGTCGGCCTGGATATGTTGCAGGCCCGCCGCACCGCGATCAAGGAAACTCAGGAAGAAAAAGCCGAAGGGATCACCAAACATGATGTTGCCATCACTCCCATGGCGATTCCCATGCTCGCGGGACCAGGCGCCATCACCGCCGTCATTCTCTTAACGAACAAAGCGGAAACATTTACCCACCAGGCAATCTTGGCAGTCGCTATCGCTCTGGTCTCCGCCCTGACATTCCTGATCCTCGGATTCGTGGCCACCCGTTCCAAACTGATCAGCGTGATCGCACTCAAGATCACGGGGCGCCTGATGGGCCTGATCCTTACCGCGATCGCGATCCAGTTCATCTTGAACGGCGTTCTGGCCGCCCATCTTTTCCGTTAATTAAAAACTTCGTCCTTCCCCCTTGCTTTTTCCATCCCAAGCCTATATACTTCAAAATATAAATAGTTAATAGTGTTAACCATTTAATCCGTTAAGGAAATTCGCACCATGAACGAACGGGAAGCCTTTGTCGCAAGCTTTAGAGAACTTCATCCGAAGTTCTCCCGCATGTACGCCCAGATGCTTAACAGGGTCGATCTCACACTCCCCCAATACACACTTCTTTATCAATTAATGCTCTTGGGCACCGTCTCCATGACCGAGGTCAGCAGCCACCTGGAGATCACAAAACCGGCCGTCACAAACCTCGTGGATCGCCTTGAAGAAAAGAAATGTCTGAAACGCGTTCCTCACTCCAAGGACCGCCGCGTCATCCTCCTCGAGATACTTCCCAAAGGCAAAAAGATCATCACGGAAATCCAGGGACGAAGCCTCGACCTTCTCCTGAAGGCCTACGATCAATTCAATTGTAAGGAGCATCAAGCCATCAGCCGTTTCTACGCGACGGTTTCAAAGGTCATGGATGATTTTCTCTTGAGGTCTAAGAATGAACGCTAAAAAAGCTTGGGTTCTTTTTCTTGCCTTGGCGATTTCCTTCATTCCCCTCGTCCAGGCCAAAGAATCAACTCCTCCTTCTCACGCTCTAGTGACACCGACGCTATCTCTCGAAGAATGTTACCGGCTCGCGCTGATCCAAAGCGAGACCGTGGCCATCCAAAAAGAGGCCATCGCCCGCGCTACGGCACAAATATTCAATGCGGCGAGCCAGGGACTCGGCAACGTGGACTTCATCATTGACCGCACGTTCCAGGACAACCAGCAGAGCAATCTGAACGGCGGCGGCGGGCTTGTGAACCTGGGCGATCCCAACATACAAGAAAGTAAATTCAAGATCAGCCAGCCGCTTTTCCAGGGTTTCAAAGCGATCGGAGCTTTGACGGGCGCCGGGAGTTACAAACGAGAGCAAACAGAAGCCTGGATCCGCGCCAAAGAACTTCTTTACACGGATGTGTCCCGCGCTTTTTATAATGTCTTGCGCTATGGGAAGGAGATCGAGATCAACCAGGGCATACGCGAACTGTTGGGGAAACGGATCCAAGAGCTGGAAGAACGCGAAAGAATAGGCCGCTCTCGCATGAGCGAAGTGCTCACGGCCAAAACGAATCTCAAAATACTCGAGGCAGACTTGGCAAGTGCCCAGGGAGCCCTTGCGACGGTTCGTTATATGCTGGAATTCCTGACCGGGACCGAACTGGGGGGCCGCCCTCTCGAAGAAGAGCTCGTTGAGGAAGTCTCATCGCAGACATTGACCGAACATCTCAAAATGGCAGCCGTACGCTCCGACGTCAAAGCCGCGGAACAAGCCGTCAAAACAGCCTGGCGCGGCATCCTCGTCGCCCAAAGCGGCTTCTGGCCCACGATCACGCTGGACCATAATCAATACACGCGCCGCGAAGGCGCCTTGGCAAATCTGGATTTCGACACACTTTTCAGATTCGACGTGCCTCTTTTCTCAGGCGGCGAAACGATCGGCCAAGTCAAAGATTCCATAGGCATTCTGAAACAGAAAAAACTTTATTTTTCTCTTGCGAGGCGCCAGGCTGAACTCGATATCAAGCAAAGCTATCAGATCTGGCTTTCAGCCAAAGAAACGAACGGCCTTTTAAAAGAAGCGCTCCGGGACGCTGAGGAAAATTATGCGGTCCAGTCCGAGGAATACACCCGTAGCCTCGTCAGCAACCTCGATGTCCTCGCAGCCCTGGAATCTCTTCACAACACACGGCAACGCCAGAACCTGACCTACTATGTCATGAAGCTGGACGAAGCGGCCTTCCGGGTCGCAGTCGGAGAAGTATCATGAACTTATCCGAGATCTCGATAAAAAACCCCGTTTTCGCCTGGATGCTCATGATCGGGCTTATGGTCTTCGGTATCCTCGGCTGCCACGGAATGGGCGTCGGGCAAATGCCGGATGTGGACTTCCCCGTACTGAACGTAAGCGTACTCTGGGAAGGCGCCGCACCCGAGGTCATGGAATCCGATGTGGTCGACATCATTGAAGATTCCGTCATGGGGATCCAGGGGCTCCGCGAGATCTCGTCCTCCTCCGCGGAAGGAAAAGCCAGCATCAAACTCGAATTCGATCTGGACCGCGATATTGACGTCGCCCTACAGGAAGTGCAGAGCAAGATCTCGGAGGCCCGCCGGCGTCTCCCGACCGACGTCGATCCCCCAATCATCCAGAAGTTCAATCCCGAAGACCAGCCGATCATGTGGCTTTCGATCACATCGCGCCTCCCTCTGAAAGAACTGATGGATTATGTCGACCGGAGCGTCAAAGACCGCTTCAAGACGGTCCCCGGGGTCGGCGAGGTCTTTCTCGGCGGATTCCTGGAACGGAATCTCCGCGTGTGGATCGACACAAAAAAACTTCTCGCCTACCAGCTGACGGTCGAAGACGTGATCGCTGCGATCCAGAAAGAGCACGTCGAGATCCCGGCCGGAAAACTGGAAACCCAGGAAAAAGAATCCTCCGTCCGCGCCATGGGAGAGGCCAGGTCTGTCGCGGAATTCGAAAAGATCGTCATTAACAACCGTGACGGAAAGCCCATTTACCGTCCCATCAAGTTAAGCGAAGTCGCCAGGATCGAAGACGGCCTGGCTGACCTGAGAAGAATGTCACGCACCGGAGGGGAGCCCTCCGTCGGCCTTGGGATCCGAAAGCAGCGGGGCGCGAACACCGTCGCCGTCGCGGATGGTGTCAGAAAACGTCTCGCGGAAATCCAGCGCGAACTTCCGAAGGATTTTTCGATCGGAATCAATTTCGATTCGAGCAAGTTTATTAGTGACAGCGTCCATGAACTTTTCCTGACACTTCTCCTCTCCGCCGTTCTCACTTCCCTGGTCTGTTGGCTCTTTTTAGGCTCGTGGAGCTCGAACATGAATATTCTGCTCGCGATCCCGACCTCGATCCTTGGGACTTTTATCGTAATGAAGGCCTTCAATTTCACCATGAATATATTCACGTTACTCGGGCTCTCGCTGGCCATCGGCATTGTGGTGGACGACGCCATCATGGTGCTTGAAAATATTGTCCGCCACCGAGAGATGGGTGAAGGCAAAACCGACGCCGCCTTGAAAGGTTCCAAGGAAATCACCTTTGCGGCTTTGGCCGCCACACTGGCGATCGCGGCGATCTTCATGCCTGTCGTCTACATGCAAGGCATTATCGGGAAATTTTTTCTTCAGTTTGGCATCACGATCACGGCCGCTGTTTTTCTTTCACTTTTGGAAGCCCTGACCCTCGCGCCAATGCGCTGTTCCCAATTGCTTGAGATCGGGGAAAGAAAAACAAAGTTCGGCAGGGCCTTCGAACATGGCATGGTTAAACTGAATGAACTTTATGCCAAAGGCCTCGTCCTAACCCTCAAACACAAGTGGAAAGTCCTGATTTTCTCTTTTGCTTTCTGCATCGCGTCTTACATGATCACGGCTCCCCTACTCAGAAAAGAGTTCGTCCCTCCGCAGGACCAAAGTATGTTCCTGGCGGGGCTCGAAACGCCTATCGGGTCTTCGGTTTATTTTACGAGCGAAAAGTTTAAGGAAGTAGAAGCCTTCGCCATGAAGCACCCCAGCGTCAAACGCTACTTTTGCGTCATTGGTGTCCGCATGGGCGGTATCGAAGGCGAAGTGAACGCGGGCATGCTTTTCGTCACGCTCAAGCAACCCGGGGAGCGTCCCTATGATCCAAAGCTTAAACGGCGCCCGACACAACAGGACGTCATGGACCAATTTCGCGCAGGCATTAACACAATCCCGAACGTCAAGGCGACCATGCAGGACCTTTCCACGCGGGGATTCTCCGCCACACGCGGATACCCAATAGAATTCTCGATCCGGGGACCTGACTGGGACAAGCTGATCGAATACGCCCAAGCCATCCAGGATAAGATGAAAAAAAGCCCGTACTTTGAGGATATCGACAGTGACTATCGCTCCGGACTCACGGAAGTGAGGATTACTCCGGACCGTGATAAGGCTTTCGATCATGCTGCGAGCGTCGAAACGATCGCACGCACGGTGAACGCCATGATCGGCGGCGAGCGCGTGGCTAAATACACCCAGGATGGAAGACGCTATGATGTCCGCGTCAAGGCCAACGACAAGGACCGCAGAAGTTCTGAGGATATCAAGGACCTTTGGATATGGAATAACCGCGGAGAGATGGTGCAACTCGGAGATGTGGTCAAGATCACGGAGCGCCCTAGCCTCTTAAGCATCACCCGCCAGGGTCGTGAACGAGCCATCAGTCTTTATGCCAGTGCGGCTAGCGGCCAGTCGCTTGCGACAGCCATCCAGGCAGCGCAAAAAATAGCCAGCGAGATACTCCCGGACCACTACCGGGTTGTTTTCAGCGGCACGAGCCAGACATTCAAAGAATCGATGAAGAGCCTCATCTTCGCACTCATACTCGGCATCGTGGTGGCCTACATGATCCTGGCCTCCCAGTTCAACCACGTGGTCCACCCCATCACCGTTCTTCTCGCGCTTCCGTTCAGCCTTGTGGGTGCGTTCTGGGCGCTTTTGATCGCGAACCAATCCTTGAGCATCTTCAGCTTCATAGCACTCTTACTGCTGATGGGGATCGTGAAGAAGAATTCTATTTTGCTTGTGGATTTTACCAACCAGATGAGGGCGCGAGGCATGAACACTTACGACGCGATCCTCACCGCTTGCCCGATCCGGTTACGCCCGATCATTATGACTTCTGTTTCCACCATCGCGGCAGCAGTCCCGCCGGCTCTTGCGCTCGGCCCCGGAGCGGAAACCCGTATCCCGATGGGTGTCGCGATCATCGGAGGCGTGCTGGTCTCGACCTTCTTAACCTTGTTCGTCGTGCCGGCTTTTTATTTGGTCTGCGATAAGCTGGAACAAAAGGGATCGCTCACCATGATCTGGAATGCTCTCAAAACCAAGCTTTCCGCCCAGTTCTTCAAAAAACCTGCCTGAGATTTTCGGCGTTTAACTTTTTAGTTTGAAGCCAAAGCGCAAAACACCCTTGAGCGCGCCCCAGGCCCAGGCGAAACAGCGGGCGAACTGAATCCCAATACCATAAAAAGCCGCCGCGGGATCACGCTTGAAGATAAACCCGAAGGAATTCCAGCAGGAGCCGAAGAGGAAAAGAGAAAGGAGGATTGGAATAACACGAAAACACCGGAAAGGCAAAAAGGATAACGTCAGAAGCAAAAGTCCTGCCGCCAAAACCTGGTACTTCGCGATCTTACCGCTATAAACATCCCCGTTTCTTTTCTGGGGGTGATCCTTATAAAGTTTGATCCTGTCAAACCCACGCTGCGCCTGATTTCTCATATAGGGCCAGAATGCTTCCGGATGGGCATGCGCCACGATCGCCTCAGGTGCAAAAAGAATTTTATATTTTCTCGAAATCCTGAAGGTCAGATCCCAATCTTCCCCGCTCGGAGCTTTGTAAGACTCGTCGAACCCGCGCATCTCCTCGAGCACGCCTTTTCTTATCGCGAGATTGTAGGCGCCATGAGCATCGACCTCCCCGCGGACATTGCGATAGCGCCAAGCGATCTCGTCCCCCACGAAGCGGGCCAGGACATTTTCCTTATTGAGCGTCCGATAAGTTCCCGCAACCGCCCCGACTTGTTTTTTCCCTTGATTAACGGTAGTCGGGACGGCCACATCGTCGGAGACAAAACCCTTCATTAGTTTCTCGATCCAATCACGGTCCGGCACGCAATCTCCATCCGTAAAGATGGCAACATCGGCTCGGGCTGCACGCCAGCCACTATTACGGGATGCCGCGGGACCCTGGTTAGAATTTCGAATGAGCCGTATCACGGGATAGCGCTTCGCATACTGCTCGATCACTTGGGCCGTGCCGTCCTTTGACCCATCGTCCACGAGCACGACCTCATCGGGCATGCGGGTCTGAGCCATCAGGCTTTCGATCATTCGACCGATATACTTTTCCTCATTGTAGACTGCCGACACCACAACAATTTTCATCAAGATTTTTCCCGCGTGAATATTTTTTTCATGAAGAATTGAAATCCGAAAAGAATCCGGGAGCGTTCCTCCGGAGAAAAGAGGAACTGCCCCGCCTTCCGCAGAATAAAAGACGGCCGCAGGTAGAATTCGTGGTAAGCAAGGTCCGTAAATTTTCCGATCGCCTCGCCGGTCAATTCTCCACGGTGGATCTGGGAGGCATAGTACCCGCTCCCCCGGAGCCATTCGTCATAATTCTCGGAATCGAGATCGCCCTTTTCCTTCGCCTCTTCGTAGGCGCGTGTCCCGGGATAGACCATGATCGGAAAAAATTGGGCCGTATCAAGCTTCATATGCTTCGCCATTTGAAGCGTTTTACGCATGCTTTCGCGAGTCTCGTGCGCGCCACCAAAAAGAAAACAGCCGTGGATCATGATCCCGGCCTCCACGCAAGCATTCACAAAACGTTCCCGGATCTTGATCGTGGCTCCGCCTTTTCGCATCTCGTCTAGGATCGTCTGGTCCGCAGACTCGAACCCTACACAGAAAAGACGGCACCCGGCTTTCTTCATAAGCTTCAGGAGTGTCACGTCATCAAAATCAGCCCGGGCGTTTCCTGACCAGGTCACCTTGAGCTTGCGACGTAAAATCTCCTCCGAAAGCGCTCGCAGGCGGTCTTTATCCACGGTCAGAGTATCATCCTCGAACATGATCTCCTTGTTCTGTGGCCATGTTTTCTGAATAAACTCCATTTCGTCGACCACGTCCTTGACCGAACGGGGCCGGTAACGCTGCCCCGTGATGGTCTGCGGAAACACACAGAAGGTGCATTGATAAGGACAGCCGCGGCCGCTCACGATCGTGACTTCGGGATGGAGCTGGGCGCCGTAGCTATAGTGCTCGATCTTCAAAAAATCCCGGTAGATCAAACTTGCCCAAGGGATCTCATCGAGATTTTCTTGCCACGGGCGTCGTTCGTTCAGGATCCGTTGATCGCCCAAGCGAAACGCCAGTCCCTTCACGTCGGAAAGTCCTTCGCGTTTCTTCCCTTGCTCGAAGTGTTGGACCACCGCGAGGACCGTAAAGTCGTATTCCCCTACCGCGACAAAGTCCAGGCTGGGAGACATTTGAAGAGTTTCAAGCGGCCGAGCCGTCGGGTGCGTGCCAACCAGCATCGTCATGGCTCCGGTCTTTTTTGCAAGGCTGTCCATCACTTTGATATCATGAAAAACCGACGCCGTTACAGTCGTTGCGACAATGAGATCGGGCTGAAATCGCGCCACGCGGTCCTCGGTCCTCGCCTGATCGTAGCCCTCAGCCGGGGCATCAAGAAAATCGATCGTGTACCCATGCTTCCGCACAAGACCCGCCGCAAGGGCAAGATAGAGGGGATAATAGAGCGTTCCTGAGGGCGCCACGCCCGGAGAACGGCTCTCCCGGGTAAAACGCTCATGGTAAGGAATATTGAGAAAAAAAACTTTCACGCCGGATATCCTTTCGCGCGAACGAAACAAACTTGAAATTCAGGAACAGCTTGCTTGGAATTTTGCTATTATAACGTCCTGGAGGATAAAGTCCAAAAAATGAATACCCCGATGATCCTGCAACCCCTTTTGGCCGGACTTTCGGTGGGGGCATTCTGTCTCACGTATTGCTTTCCGTTCATGGGCGTCGTCTTCGGCGCGGAAGAGCGAAGCCCCAAGCAGAACTTTCTTGTCCTCCTCGAATTCCTGGCGGGACGCCTCGCGGGCTATCTTTGTTTCGGACTTCTGGTGGGCTACCTCGGAGAGAAGTTCGACCCCCAATGGCTACGTCGTGCCACAGACATTTCCTTCATCGCGCTCTCCCTCGCACTTCTTTTCTATCTTGTCGGACTTGTCCGCGAAAAAAACCTCTGCTCAACCCCGAAATTCCTGAGAGGCCAAAGCCCGGCGCTCATGGGGTTTTTTATGGGGATCAATCTTTGCCCCCCGTTTTTGATATCGGTCACTTATGTCTTCTCCCAGCACAGCCCTTTTTATGGCGCGGTCTATTTCGCACTTTTCTTTGTCTCAAGCTCTATCTATTTTCTGCCACTCGTCTTCGTAGGGCTGGCTTCCAAGGCAAAAGAATTTCGAACCATGGCTCGCGTGAGCGGTTTCCTCGTCAGCGGCATTTTTCTTGTTTACGGATTTTATTCACTTCTTCATAATAACTACAAATAAAGGATAAGATTTTATGCTGAATTTTCTTACCGCCATTGACCGCTCCGGCCGGTGGATCCTGGCCGTGCTTATGTTACTTTTCATCCTCACAGGTCTTGGAATCACCAAAAACATTATGGAACCACAACTGGCCAAACAGCTCCATCAGAACATTCTTCCCCTTCTGCTCTACATCTTGTTCCTAGTCCATGTCGTAATCCCCCTCCGCGCCAAGTTCCTGCAGTGGAAGCTCTCTCAAAACGAGAAGGTTTCGGCGGCTTACGCTTATGCGATAGGAGCCATCCTTCTGGCCCTTTGCTTCTGGTTACATTTCCGATGAGTCCGGCCGAAGGAATCCGAAAATCCCTTGGGGTTCTCTTCCTGGCTCTGGTAATCGGGACTGCGCTTTTTTTTGTTTATCAGCGTGAGAAAGCCATCCGTTTTGAGGTCGAAGACGTGGCGAATGCGCGGGAAGCCCGCTACTACGAACCCCTCGCCAATCGCATGGTCAAGTGCTCCCTCTGCCCGAACAAGTGCGTGCTAACCGCCGGCGAGTGGGGCCGCTGCAAGGCCCGCAGAAATATCCAAGGAATGCTCTATTCCATGGTTTATGGCAAGATCGCAACCGCACACGTCGACCCGATCGAGAAAAAACCTTTTTTCCATGTCCTCCCGGGCAGCACAGCCTTTTCGATCGCTTCCACAGGATGTAATATGAGCTGCCTCTTTTGTCAGAACTGGGAGATCTCCCAATGTTTCCCCAAAGGTGTCTCGACCGAGCGCGCGACCCCGGAGCAAGTGGTCGCCAAGGCCCTGGAGACCGGCGCACGATCTATTGCCTTTACCTACAACGAGCCCGTGATCAATTATGAATTTATGCTGGAGACCGCAAAGCTCGCCAAAACCAAGGGGCTCAAGACCGTGGTCATTTCCAATGGTTTCATCGAAGAAGAACCTCTGAAGGAACTCCTGAAAACGATCGATGCCTATAAAGTCGATCTTAAAGCCTTCAATAAAAACTTTTACCGGGAGTTCACCGGGGGTCGTTTGGAATCTATTTTGAAGAGCCTGAAGATCATCAAAGAAAGCGGCGTCTGGCTTGAAATCGTGACACTGCTTATCCCCGGAGAAAATGACAGCGAGGAAGAACTCCGTGCATTGGCCCGTTGGATCCACGAAAACCTGGGCGACAACGTGCCGCTCCACTTTAGCCGCTTTTTCCCGCAGTATAAATTAAAGAACATGCCGCCCACGCCACCCGAAACGCTGATTCGCGCCCGTCAGATTGCGATGGAAGAAGGCCTGAAATACGTTTATATTGGAAATATCGCTTACCCTGAGGGTGAGACGACCTGGTGTCCGGGCTCGAAAGAAAAAGCCATTGCACGCCAAGGTTATTTTATTGTTGAAAACAACCTCAAAGATGGAGCCTGCCCCGATGGAGAAAAAATCCCCGGCATCTGGAAATAAGTTCGCTGAACGGGTTGGTTTTGAGCTTTTACGTTGCGCCCCGAAAAAAATACTTTCCTCACTTTTCTTGATCACTTTTCTTATAATCGGATTCCTTTCTCTCGCCTTCACCTTTAATCTGACCGGAGAGCAAAAAGTAAGCAAGGACGAGCATGTTCGCAAAGCCGCGGTGGCCGGAGGATTCTACCCCGGAGACAAAGCGACTCTTGAGGAATATGTCGATGCACTCTTGCGCCAGGCCGATCCTCCCGTGATCTCAGAGCCGATCCGCGCCATCATGGTGCCGCATGCCGGGTATATCTATTCAGGACCGATCGCAGCATACGCCTATAAAGAGCTCGAAGGTCGCGACTTCAAGACCGTCGTCCTGATATCCAACAGCCATACGGACTGGTTCGATGGGATCTCGGTCTATAAAGAAGGCTCTTTTGAAACACCGCTCGGCTTGGTTGAAATTGACAAAGAACTCACGCAAAAACTTCTATCGGCCGATCCAAAGATCCTGGAACGACCAGGCGCCCATGAACGAGAACATGCCCTAGAGGTCCAGCTCCCCTTCCTCCAGAGGGTGCTCAAGAATTTCAAAATCGTCCCCATCGTATTCGGGAGTGATTCTCCCGAGCTGACCCAGATCCTCGCCGAGGCGCTTAAAAAAAACATGAGCGACAAGTCTTTGATCGTCGCGAGCACCGACATGTCCCACTACCCGCCCTATGAGGATGCCACAGCCGCGGATCATGAAACCCTGCAAGCGATTAACACAGGACAGGCGAAAGCTCTGGACGCCATGCTAAAACAGCTGGCCGCCGAAGGTGTGCCGAATGCACAAACATTCCTTTGTGGTGTGAGCGCCGTGCGGACGGTCCTGCTCTTGGCCCAGACGCTTGGCCCTACCACTCCGATCCTTTTAAAATATGAGAACTCGGGCGACTCCCCTGCAGGCGACAAAAGGCGCGTGGTGGGCTATGGGGCGGTTGCCTTCGTCGCAAAGCAAAACACAACGCCTCCCGCACCTCCCCCCGATGCTGAAGAAAAAACAAGTTCGGCAGATGAAAATGGGATGACATCGGAGGAGAAGGAGGAACTTTTGAAGATCGCGCGGTCCACCGTAGAAGGTTACGTTCAGACCGGAAAGATCCCGGAATTCTCACCCACTTCCACGGCCCTCAAGCAACCCCTGGGCGCTTTTGTCACTCTCAAAGAAAGTGGCCAACTTCGCGGCTGTATCGGCCGTTTCGATCCCTCCGGCCCCCTTTATCTCATCGTCCAGCAAATGGCGATTTCGGCTGCCTCACAGGATCCTCGCTTTAGTCCGGTCAGCCCGGACGAGCTTGGAAAACTGGAGTATGAGATCTCGGTTCTGAGCCCGCTCAGAAAAATCGCAACTGCCGATGAAATCGAGCTTGGAAAACACGGCGTTCAAGTCTCAAAAGATTCTCATCATGGCGTTTTCCTGCCCCAGGTCGCGACCGAAACAGGATGGGATAAGACGCGCTTTTTAAGCGAGCTCTGCACACAAAAAGCAGGACTTGCTGCGGATTGCTGGAAAGATCCTAGCGTAAACCTACAGGTTTTTACGGCGGATGTTTTTTCGGAAGAGAAGAAGCAGCGCTAAAAGAACGTTCAGGGAGCCCAACAGCATCAGCGTTTGCGGCACTCCCCATACCGGAATGAAAAATCCGGCAGTCAGAAGTGCCCCCAGCGCTGAACCCCAAAGGTCGGCCGCGTAAACGCTCCCGAGACGATTTCTATCGCCCCGGCCCAGATAAAGCCGATTCGCGAATGGAAAAGCCGCTCCGGCTGTAAGACCGCCCCAAAAAGCCATCCCGAGAAAAGCAAACTGATATTCTTCGCCCAGGAAAAACCCCGTCGAAAAGAGCTTCGCACAGACTTTGATCAGCAATAAGAAAAAAGCCGCGTTGAGCACATGAATTCCTGCAAGCCCGAACCGGCCCGGGACCTTTTTTAAGACAAGCGCTGCCCATGTCCCCCCCCCCAGCCCTGCCATGAACACCGTGATCACCCAGGCGAGCCGGTAGTAAAGATCCCCAAACGCCGCCTGAAACAGATAAATCACCACGATCTCAAACGCCATCAAAGAAAATCCGGCTGTCCCCATACTGAGGAGCGCGACTCTCCGCTTCCGCTGCTTGAATTTCCGGGTAACGATACCGAATAACAGAACCCCGAATAAACCGACCCCTAAAACGACCGGGAAAGGAACGGTAGCCAGAAAAAAGAATACGCTTGTGATCCTGGGGTCGAATTGGCGAAGCCACCGCAAAAACATGAAATAGCAGGTACGCGGCCGCAGATCGGTGTTCTTCGTCTTCCATATGGCATTGGAGAAAGCCGTCGTGACCCGCTCCACGCGATCGTTCGTGAGCCGGTAACGGATCTGGTCTGCCGTCACAAAATCCGGCGTTATCTTCCGCTCGGAAAGCCGGTCGATCATTCCCTGAAAGCCAAAAGAAGACGCCTCGCCGAGCCGAGCCAGAAAAAAAAGAGTGTCCTCCGGTAACACCAGGACAGACGGAAAAACCTGACTGAGCGTCGCGTAGATCGAACTGCCAAGGCGTTCCAGTTCCGGCGTGAGGGTCTCCGCCGCAAACGTGATGTGGGTCGCAAATACGCCTCCGGGTAAAAGATGAGAACGTATTGAACGAAAGAACTGCTCGGTGTAATTGCGATTGATGAGTACCGAAGCCGGATCCGGAAAATTCGCGATGATCACATCGAATTTTTCACCATTGGATTTAAGGAAATCTCTTGGATCTTGAGCCTCAAGCCGAGCCCGGGGATCGTGAAGAGTCGCCTGGAGATCCGCCGGGAGAAATCCGGTGGTGATCTTCAAAAGTTCGGGATCCAGTTCGACCGCACGAACCTCTTGCGGGCCGTGTTTTAAGATCTGTTGCAAGGGTCCATTGAACCCAGTCCCGAGGAGCAGGACTTTCTGAGGATGGGGGTGCGCCAGCATCGGAAAATGAACCAGATATTCGCTCGCAAGGTCTTCCCGATCTGCCCCAAGAAGGACGCCGCTCTGATAGAAATTATATTGCGGCCCCAATCGTGTAACGGATACGTTGCCATGAATGGTATTCTCCGTCCGGACAAGCGTTTCATTTGGAAATCGTAATTGAGACGTCTGTTGCTGCAATGAAGCGCTACTCATAAAAAGCCATGCCGGAAAAAGAATTACGGCGAGCGCCAGAAGCCCTCGCATTCTTTTTGGATTTTCAACAAAGATATGAGAAATTCCCCAAGCCACCGCAAGGTTGAAAATCGCAAGAATTGCCGCCACACGAAATTCATTGGCGAAAATCAGGACGAAGCTGAAAACGATCCCTCCCACGATGAATCCCAAGCATTCTAGAAAGTACGCCCGCCCCACCCCAGACGCCGGTTCCCCTTTCGGCCATTGAGATACCTGGGCCCTTGCCGCAACAGCAAATTGGGCGCCCAGCACCCCACAAAGAGGCACAAGTACCGCGAACGAATAGAGAAGCGAGGGAAACAGTTCTGGCAGTGTTCCGGCCGGAGTCCCGAGGATCAGCTTCCCGGAACGTATGAGGACGATCGCGAGGGGGAAAAGGAGGGCAACGAGAACATGGCAGATCGCGAGTGAACGAAAAGTTTTTTTTACATCCAAGGAGAACTTCGAACCCAAAGCACTCCCAACCGCAGTCCCCAAAAGCCAGCAAAAGAGTATCCACCCAATGAAAAACTCATTAGCATAGAAACTCATCGCCAATTCCCGGATCACCACCACCTGGGAAATAAGCGACGAGAAGCCGAGAATACCAAAGGACAGAATCAGGATCTTTTTCATATTTCCCTCTAGTCGATGCCGTTCCCGAGAAAGAATGAGATTGCCTCCGACAAAAAGACAGCCCCCTAAAGATCGGCCCTAGGAAACCTTCCCTGGAATAATATGAACATCCTGTTGCGGGTAGGGCATCGTGAGCTTGGCTAAGGCAAGCGCTTTATGAATCGCGAGATTGATCGCACAGAGGGTCTGAAAATATTTCGTGGTCGGAATCCAGTAACGGCAGCCAATATTCAGTGAAGAATTCCCGAACTCTTGGAGACCCACTTGAGGCTTAGGCGTCTCGGCCACCTCTTTGAAACCTGAAATCGTCTTCTGGATCACCTGGATAGCCTGCTCGGGGTCATCGGAGTAGCTCACGCCAACCATGTTTTCCACGATCTTATACTTAAAGGAATTATGGATAATCTCGCCTACGATATGTTTGTTCGGGATCGTGATCTTCACGCCATCTTCATCGGTGAGGATCGTCGAGGACAAGGTCACTTCCTGGACTATCCCGCTTTGCCCGGTCACAACAATGGTGTCTCCCACCACGAACGGATGGCCGAGAATGATCGATATCCCGGCACCGTAATTGGAGAGAGGCCCCTGCAGCGCCATGCTTGCGCCGAAGGCCCCAGCCCCGATCACTGCAATAAAAGGCGCGATCGTGATACCAAATTTCCCAAGCGCGATAATGATGGCGAAGGCGAGGATCGCGATCTTCACACAAGATGCGATGAACTTTGATAAGGTGACATCGATCTTCTTTTTCTCACAAAGCTGGAGGATGATCCCCTTAGCCCAATTCCCGACGAGGTTCCCGATAATGAGAACAAGGATGGCGCCAATGACCTGCAAGCCATATTCCGTCCCGAACTCAATGAGTTTATCAATCGCCTTCTGTACCGCCGTGATCTCTTTTTCCATAAAATCGCCCCCTAAAAGATTCATTAAATTTTGAGCGAGCTGCTGAAATGACTCTCAGGATAATAAGTCCTCCACCCTCCTGCATTATTTTACCACTAACTATTACGATTTAAACAGATTCATGCCCCCTCGAGTTGCGTCATATTAAATCTTACCGTAGAGACATTTAGGCCGAATCGTTGAC
>JBAXGK010000021.1:0-15112 GCA_037139435.1 Candidatus Omnitrophota bacterium
AAGTGCGAGCGAGAGGACTTGAACCTCCATGCCTTGCGGCGTCACCCCCTCAAGGTGATGCGTCTGCCAATTTCGCCACGCTCGCATGAAAACAATATCTAGACTGTTGGATAACGGAAAGAGGGATGCCTACATCCTTCATCCATCAGTCTAATTTTTTGTGGTTTTCCGTTTTTGGACAGCCTTTAACTTCGCTTCCTTAACGGCTTTGACTTTCCGTTCCTTTTCCAGTACCGCTTCGACTTGGCCGTGCTCAGTGTCGAGTTTTTTAATCTCCCCAAGAACTTTCTGGATCTCCGGCAATTCAAGTTCGAGCTTTTCTCCCTGTCTTACCGTTGTTTGATAAACCTGACTGCCTAATTGAGAAAAGGCCTTGGCCAGCTGATGTTCCAACGTCGCTTTCTGGATCAGAAGCCTCGTGACGTGAGCCGCTTCCCCCGTCTTCTCCGCAACAACCTTGGCGTACTTTTTGACGGTCTCGAACGTCTCGTTAATGATCTTTTCCGACTTTACGTAGAACTCTTTTTTATCCATGATCCACCTCATTGGAATGCGCAGGGCGGGTTCTAAAACAGGCCTTTACCTATCTGACGGCACTATGTTCTATCATATTTTTTGCAGATATCAAGCGTAGAATACAGAAACGCAGTACCTATCACCTAGTGCATGGGACTTGGCTCAAAGCAGGCTCTACCGACAGACTGCTGTGTACCAAGTCCCGGGGACTGTGTCCTAGGAAGCTTTCTTCTTTTTCAAGACATGTGGCGAATCTCCCCACTCGCCGTAACCGATCTCGGCACCCGCCGCTTGAATGCGGCGTTCGAGACAACTCTTGCACTGACGCGCATTTTCATCAAGGCACGGCTTATTGTCGTAAAGCTGATAGAGCTTCCGATAATCCGTGGGCGTAATATTCGGCATGATAATATTAGCGCCCGCCTGAACCCCTTTCTCCCGGCCTGAGGGATCCAGCGTTTGCAGCGCCGTTGCGGCTGCGATATTCACATCTTTAAGGACCAATCTTGTGAGCGCGATCATCACGAGCCCAAGTCGGAAGTTTTCCGCAGGGTCATGATCCACGGGAACAAGCGGGGTATCCCCATGCGGAACATAAGGCCCCATGCCGACCATGTCGATATCTTCTTTTTTAAAAAAAAGAATATCCTCGACTAGATTTTCATGGGTCTGGAACGGCAATCCGATCATAACACCCGTTCCAACCTGATAACCGATCCGCTGGAGCTTCCTGAGGCATTCGCGACGGACTTCAAAACTATGATCCTCGGGATGAAGCCGTTTATAAAACGCAGCATCACTCGTCTCGATCCTCAAAAGATAACGATGCGCGCCCGCCTTAAACCACCGTTCATAAGTCTTCCCGGTCTGTTCCCCAAGCGATAGCGTGACTCCGAGTTTCCCGGAGGTTGCGGCTTTGATCTTATGGAGAATATCCTCGATAAAACGGATATAAGCCTCATCCTGGCGCTCACCGGATTGCAGAACGATCGACCCATAGTTCATTTCCTGAGCCGCCATCGCGCATTGCAGTATTTCACTTTCGTCCATAGAGAAACGGGTGACATTGGCGTTGCTCTTCCGGATACCGCAATAATAACAATCTTTCATGCAATGATTGCTGAACTCGATAAGGCCGCGAAAATAAACCTTGGGCCCAACATGCTTGACGGCACATGCACGAGCCTCCCGGAAAAGATCCTCGAGCTTCGCCGGATCTTTTTCTTCCAGCCATTTCAGCATTTCATTTCGCGTCAGACTGTTCATCATATAATCCCACTCCTTGTACGGAGTACGGGTTACGGGGTACGGCGTACTACAAAAACAGATCCCGCTCTCCTTTGCGAACGCGCTCAAGGAATTGAAAAAAAGCTGGAAAACCTTGCGGATTTCTCACTTTAATTTCTTCGAGTTCTTTTTCCAGCACCCGGAGACCGGCTTCGCGGGTTGACGGGGTCGCGAAATCATCGAGCCATTCCTGGAAGGTCAACACAGCATTCAGTTTGCAGAACTTTCCCTCCTGCCCACTACGCAAAAGATCCATGATGCACTTCCCGGTCCGTCCACAGCGGTATCCGGCTGTGCAAAAGGAGGTAATATGTCCCATTCCCGCGAAATCCTTGACCAACTCATCAAGGCTTCGCGTATCGCCAAGCATGAACTGTTGGCGCTCGGATTCCTGGTCCCGAGCCTCTTCGCTGTAGCTTCCGATCCCGATCTTCGTGGAGGCATCCGTTTGGGTGATCCCGAGACCGATCGCGTCGCGCCGCATCTGCGCCGTTTCCCGCGCCGTAATGATCATCCCCGTGTAAGGAATAGCAAGACGGATCAGGAGGATGATCTTCTTGAAATCCTCATCCGAGACCTTGTAGGGAGAGTGATTAGCATATTCGGAATTAAGCGCTGGCTCCATGCGCGGAAAAGAGACGGTGTGCGGACCGATCCCCATTTTAGCTTCAAGGTGGATCGCGTGATAAAGAAGCGCCATCACTTCAAAGCGCCAATCATAAAGCCCGAACAGAACCCCAATTCCCACATCATCGATCCCCGCTTCCATCGCCCGGTGCATGGCATAAAGCCGCCAGCGATAATCGGACTTGAGCGTCCCTGTCGGGTGGAGCTTCGCGTAAGTCTCATGATGATAGGTTTCCTGAAAAACCTGATAAGTTCCGAGTCCGCCCTCCCGGAGACGCGTGAGCTCTTCGATCGACATCGGTGCCGCGTTCACGTTAATGCGGCGGATATTACCGTAACCGTGCTGGGTCGGAGTCTTCACCTCATAGATCGTCTTCATGCTCTCAAGGATATAATCGATCCCGGTTAGCGGATGCTCACCGTAAACGGCAATGATGCGCTTGTGACCGATCTTCCCGGTCAGCGTTTCTGTTTCTCTTCGAATCTCCTCCATCGAAAGAACACGCCGCTTGGCAGTACGGTTCTCGTGCTTAAACCCGCAATAAGCGCAGTTGTTGACACAATAATTTCCCATATAAAGCGGCGCAAAAGTCACAATGCGGTTGTCATAGACTTTCTTCTTGATCTGGAAGGCCGCAGCTTCCATCTTCTGAAGCATCTCGGGATCCTGAACGCGGATCAGAGTCGCGAGCTCCTCCGGCGTAAGCGTTTCCACGGCAAGTGATCGTGAGAGAATGGCGCGTACGGTGGAAGCCTCGGGTTCTCGCGCCATCTCGATCTTTTTCCAGATCGCGGCATCGTCAATGAAATCACGGCCCTGCTCAAGATAGCGGTCGATCTGGTCCTGTTTAATACGCTCAGCGATCCAGGCAGTTTCAGCACTCACGACGAAACTTCCTTGGTTTTCATTTTGTTATTTCTAAAAGCCGCAAGCGCCTCCGGGAAAGGCTCGATCACCCGTTCAAGAACATTTTGGAGATAGGAAATACAAAGCCCGTAATTGGTAATGGGAACGAGTTCCCGCTTCGCGCGCTGGATCCTTGCGAGCGTCTCTCTCCGGGTTAGCATGCACGACCCGCACTGAATGATCAGTTTGTATTTTTTAAGATCGTCCGGAAAATCACGCCCAGCGCAGACAGCAACCTCGATCTCATGCCCAAGATAATTCTGAATCCACTTCGGGATCTTGATGCGGCCGATATCCCCGTCAATGGCATGGTGGCTGCAAGATTCAGAGATCAGGATCCTGTCGCCCGCCTTAAGTCCATCGATCGCAAGCGCTCCTTTCGTCATTTCCGCAATATCCCCTTTGAGCCGCGACAACAGGATCGAAAAGGTCGTGCATTTCACTCCAACCGGCGTCTCGGCCACCAGCCAGTCCACAACCTGAGAATCACAGACCACAAGGTCCGGGGCTATCTTCAATTTCAACAAAGCAGCCTTATATTCACTTTCCTTCACCACGAGCGTCATGGAATCGTGGTCTAGGGCATCGCGGATCGCCTGAACCTGCGGCAGGATGATCCTGCCTTTCGGAGCTTCAAAATCGATCGGGATGATTAACACGGCCAGCCCCCCTTTCGGCATGATGTCCCCCAACATCGCGGGCGCCGTCAAAAAATCTTCGGGACAAACTTCGAGCAGGAATTGTTTTAGAAGATTCACAGAACTATCGCGTCTCGCGCTGTCTGTGCTTGAGCAAACTAGAATTCGGCTGGTTTTTTGCTTCAAGTTTTCAAGAAAAGAATCGGAGGGCGCTTGAAGATCGCTCTTATTCACAACAAGAACCAGCGGACTTTTCCGGCATGCCGCTTCGCGAGCCACTTCCTCCTCAAATTCCGTCCATTGATCCGCCTCAAGGATCAGAACCGAAACATCCGACCGATCGAAGACCTTCCGGGTCCTCTCGATCCGTTTAGCACCTAACACAGACGCGTCATCCATACCACCTGTATCAAGGAAAACCACCGGTCCCACGGGCAAAAGCTCCATAATCTTCTCGACAACATCGGTGGTCGTCCCAGGCACCGGCGAAGTGATCGACACATCCTGACCGGCCACCATATTAAGAAAACTCGACTTCCCGACATTGGTACGGCCAAAGATCCCGATCTGCAATCTAAGTGATTTCGGTGTTTTTTCCATGTCTAGCTCGCTTTCGTTAGGGCGGATTTCACAGAAACACCGTCAAGCGTCCCAAGTTTTCCAGTAAGCGATCCCAACTGGTCAGTGGTCGCATCCACGATCAGCGTGATCACGGAACACTTCCGTTCCCGGTAAGGAAGTCCCACACGCGCCACAATGATGTCCCCATATTCGGAAAGGAGGTCGTTGACCTGGTGCGCGGCCTTCTTCCGATCCTCCAGAATGATCCCAACAAACCCTAATCTCTTATCCATGACATCCTCCGTTAAGATACATCCCTGGAAAAACAAAAAATCCCAGCTCCTGAGGAGTAGCTGGGATCGAAAAACTTTTTAAGATTTTCTTTCCCTTAGCTTCAGCCCCGCGGAGCCTCTCTTCAGGAACACTTCAAATCTCAAAGTTTAAATCTGAGATTTTTAATATTTGTTACCGCCGATAAACCGGCAACGGCTGATACTTCGTATGCAAAAGATGATGCGACTTCTCACCGAGCGGCTTGCCAAGGAATTCCTTATAAAGCTGTTGAACATAAGGATTTTCATGCGAGCATCGGACCGTCTGAGCTTCATCATCCGAATAAAGCCCTTTGGCGCGAGCCAAACGCAATTCGTCAGTAACGCCATAGGGTTGCCCGCCGCCGCCTACGCAACCGCCCGGACACGCCATGACCTCGATAAAATGATAGGGGAGCGCTTTGCCTTCCTTCTGGGCTTTCCGAACCTCATTGAGCACATGCTCGACATTCGCAAGACCGTGAGCCACCGCAATCTTTATCTCCGTCCCTTCGATATTGATGGATGTTTCTTTAATGCCTTTCAGACCACGAACGTTCTGGAACTCAACTTTGGAAAGATTCTTCCCCGTAACAAAGAAATAAGCCGTACGCAGCGCCGCTTCCATGACACCGCCGGTCGCCCCAAAGATCGTGCCGGCACCGCTGTAATCCCCCAAAATATGATCGCATTCTTCATCCGGAAGATTCGTGAAGTCAATGCCCGCTTGTTTAATCATACGGGCAAGTTCCCGGGTGGTAAGCACCACATCCACATCCTGAAATCCGGAGGCTGACATATCGTGACTTCGAGAAATCTCGAATTTCTTGGCCGTACATGGCATCACCGAGATCACCTTAAGTTTCGTGGGATCAATCTTATTCTTCTCTGCGTAATAGGTTTTTACCAATACTCCCAACATTTCATGCGGGGACTTCGCCGATGAAAAATGCGGGATCATATCATGATGAAATTTCTCCATAAAATCCACCCACGACGGACAGCAGGTCGTGATCAAGGGCAGCACACCTTTTTTATTCACAAAGCGCTCGATAAATTCGCTCGCCTCTTCCATAATGGTGACATCCGCAGCAAAATTCGTATCGAAGATGGCCTTAAAACCCATGCGCCGGAGCGCGGTATACATTTTCTTTGTCACATTCGTCCCGATCGGAAAACCGAAAGCTTCTCCGAGCGCCACGCGAACCGCAGGAGCGATCTGGACCACGCAATACTGCTCCGGATCACGAAGGGCTTTCCATGCGAGCATGGAATCATCTTTTTCAAAGATCGCACCCGTCGGACAATGGGCGGCGCACTGGCCACACCGGACGCAAGGCGAATCAGCAAGACTTATATCCCCCGCCGGGGCCATTCTCGTATTGAACCCACGCTGGAGGAACGTCAAGGCCCACACATCCTGGACATTCTGACAAACGTCCACGCAACGTCCGCAATTGATACATTTCCGAGGTTCCAGAACGATATTCCCTGTCGAATCGTCTTTAGGAATATCCCGGACGATCTTTTCATAGAATTCTTCCCGAATGCCGAAATCTGCCACCAGAGACTGAAGCTCACAATTGTTGTTCCGACCGCAGGTCAGACATTCGTTGGGATGGTTGGACAGAAAAAGCTCCACCACTGTCCGGCGGATCGATACGATCTCGGGATCGTGCGTGATGATATCCATCCCGTTTTCGAGAGGTGTCGTGCAAGCGCGGAGCATTTTCCGGTTCCCTTTGGCCTTCACAAGACATATCCCGCATGCCGCCGAAGCATGAAGATAAGCGTCCGGATGCTTACAAAGAGTCGGGATCTTGATCTGCGCCTGGCGCGCCGCATCCAGGATCGTCGTATTCTCGGGGACCTCAACCTTGATTCCATTGATAAGAGCTGTGATCATAAAAACTTTTTCCTCTCCCGTATAAGAACTTTTCTTGAATTAGCTCCGGCTGATCGCGCGCGGCTTACAAACCTCAAAGCATTGACCGCAGCGGGTACATTTTGTCTGATCGATTAGATAACCGCTTTCGCGATTCCCGGAAATAGCGCCCACCGGACACGCCTTGAAGCACATGCCACACTTCACGCATTTTTCGCTCAGGATCATGAACCGGATCAGTTTTTCACACTTGCAGGCCGGACATTTTTTCTTGTTCACATGCGCGTCATACTCCGCGCGATAATAATGCAAGGTTGAAAGCACAGGATTGGGCGCCGTTTGTCCGAGGCCGCAAAGAGACGCCTTTTGCATGGCAAAGGAGATCTGCTCCAGCTGCTCCAGATCTTTTTGCGTCCCTTCCCCATCGGTGACTTTCCGGAGAAGCCTCAACATCTGCGTTCCGCCGATACGGCACGGCGCGCATTTACCGCAAGATTCATCCACGCAGAATCCAAGATAGAATTTCGCTATATCCGCCATACAATCGTCTTCATCCATGACGATCATACCGCCGGAGCCCATGATAGAGCCCATTTTCTGCAAACTTTCATAATCCACTTTGGTCTGAAAAAATTCTTTCGGGATCACACCCCCGGACGGACCTCCGGTCTGGATCGCTTTGACATTCTTACCGCTCAGGGCCCCACCGCAAATTCCATAGACGATATCTTCAATCGCGGTACCCATGGGCACTTCGACCAGCCCTGAATTCTTCACTTTACCGGTCACGGCGAACACTTTGGTTCCCTTGGAACTCTCAGTCCCGATACCCGAAAACCAGGCGCTGCCTTTCAGAAAGATGACCGGTATATTCGCCAAGGTTTCAACGTTATTGATACAAGTCGGTTTTCCCCAAAGGCCTTTGATGGACGGGAAAGGAGGTCGGGGGCTCGGATAACCCCGCTTGCCCTCAATCGATGCGATCAGCGCCGTTTCTTCCCCGCAAACAAAAGCCCCGGCACCCAACCGGATCTCAAGATCAAGATTGAAAGAGGAACCCATTATCCCTTCCCCCAGGATTCCACGATCGCGGCATTGCTGGATGGCTTTTTCGATTCGCTCGATCGCGAGAGGATATTCCGCACGAATATAGAAATATCCTTTGGAGGCACCAATCGCATAAGCTCCGATGATCATACCCTCGATCACGGAATGAGGATCACCTTCCAAAACACTGCGGTCCATGTACGCGCCCGGGTCACCCTCGTCGCCGTTACAGATGATATATTTTTGATCGCCCTGAGCTTTGCGTGTGATATCCCATTTCAATCCCGTCGGGAACCCCGCGCCTCCGCGACCGCGAAGTCCGGCAGCTTTTACTTCTTGAGCCACCTTCTCCGGCGTGTATTCGCTCAAGACTTTCGCGAGAGCCTGATACCCGTCCCGGGCAATATAATCTTCGATATTTTCAGGATCGATCACCCCGCAATTACGAAGCACTATGCGAAGCTGCGTGGAAGGTTGCGTGCTCGTTTTTCCCTGAACAGGCTTGCCTCCGACCACACTTTCCATAACGATCGCAGGGATATCACTTTCCTGAACGTTCGTGTAAAGAAAATTTTCCGGAAGAACGCGAACCGCGACACCTTGTCCGTAAATACCAATATCCGCGACACGCACGAGCTGAACCTCGTTCTCCAGCCCTTTTTCCCTCAAGATCCCGAGGAAGACCCCGTAAAAATCCCGTGTCTTGTCCTTCCCGGTGATCGCTGTATCTTTAATGAAAACTGTCTTTCCCATGGTTTTTTCGCTTCCTCAATTAAGCTTCATATCATAAATGCGGTCGTTCACGAGCATCTTGCCGCCCACATGTTTTTCCATGATCTTAGTCGCAACCTCTTTGTCGACCTTACCGTAAAACACCGTCGGCATATTCTTGATATGGACCTCCACAAGCGGTTCCGCTGAACACATGCCCACGCACCCGCATTTCTTGATCTCCACATCGGCATTATGCTTGCGACATTCTTCAACAAGCGTGTCGTAGACTTCCTTGGCCCCCGCAGCGATACCGCAGGTGCTGAACCCCACCTTGATCCAGTTACGGTCTGCCTCGGTCCGTTTCTGCTTGATGGATTCCAGGTCCTTTTTGCTTATTTTATTCATAGGATTTTTCCTCTCCGTCACTCGGCCACGGGAGCTTCGGCTTCTTCAGAATAGTGCGCAATAATATCGCCAATATCTTTTTTCTTCACGCCGCCATAGATCTTTTCACCGATCTTTAAGACCGGTGCCAAACCACAGCACCCCAGACACCGCACCATTTCCAATTGAAACTGACCATCCTTGGTCGTCTCTCCGGGTTTCACGCAAAGCAGATGTTCCAATTCCGCCATGATCTCGGCTCCGCCCTTCAGGTAGCAGGCCGTTCCCATACAGACCGCGATCGTATGTTTTCCAGGAGGTGTCAGACGGAAAAAGTGATAAAACGTGATGACCTCATAGATCCGAGCGAGCGGAACATCCAGGACCTCGGAGAGCACGAGCGAGACATCTCGCGGCACGTAGCCATAGCGGTTCTGGATCTGGTGAAGCACCATGATCAGATTCCCTTCTTTCCCCTTCCAGGAATCCGCGATCTCTTTGACCTCTCGCACCAAAATTTCTTTATCCATTCAAAAACTCCTTATTCAAAAATCTCTTTACTCTATTTTTTCATCTGCTCGATGGCTTTATCCACCAGCGTCACATAGGTCATAGCACTAGAACCCCCGACCAGAACAGCCACCATGCAAGCTTCGAGCATTTCTTCTTTCGTCCAACCCGCATCCAGGCAATGACGGACTGCCCGGGGAATACAGACCGGACATTTCTGCGTCGTACTAGCCACCAAAAGCAGCAACCACTTTGTCTTTTCCGGGATCTTTCCGGAAGCCAGAATCGCCTCTTTTTCTTTCATGAAGGCGTCGTATTCTTTCGGTACGGCCTTACGGATATCCACCATCGCTTCATTGAACTGGCTCAGAATCTTTTGCGCGTCATATTCCATGGCATCCTCCTCTAAGACTTGTCATTCCCGAATGTTCCTATCGGGAATCCATTCTCTAGATCCCCGCCTACGCGGGGACGACAGCCGATAAATCGGCTTTCACTTGGGCGAATCGCAAAAAAGTGATAAAAACTCAATCGTAAAATCAATATTACGAACCTGCACTTTCGCAGGCACGCTGATCGAACAAGGGGCGAAATTAACGATTCTGTGAAGCCCCGACAACACCATATAATCCGCGACTTCCTGCCCTTGCTCTTTCGGAACCGCGATGATCCCGATATCTGCATGAAACCGTTTGATGATCTCCGGCGCCCGCTCCACGGGATAGATTCGAACCCCCGCGATCTTCTTCCCAACCCTGCGCCGCGAAACATCAAAAGCCGCCACAAGTTTCACTTTTTCCCTGCGGAATCCAGGATACCGCAAGAAAGCTGAGCCAAGATTCCCAACCCCAAAAAGAACTAAATGCACCACATTGCTCTGAAGAAGATAATTTTCGAGCGTCTTCTTCAGATCCGCGGTCTTATAACCTATGCGCGGCTTACCTACCGTCTTAAAATTCGAGATATCCTTGCGGATCTTGACGTCCGAAAGCCCCGTGATCTCCGAGAGCTGCTTCGACGACACCAAAAAACGCTTCTCCTTGATCAGGCCTTCAAGCGTCCGTATGTAAAGAAGGACTCTTGTAATGATCTTCCGGGGGAGTTTTTTCATAGTGCATTCGTGAAAAACCGAACGATTAGAATATTATCAAAAAATGCAAATCCACGCAACAAAAAAATGAAAAATTAACGCTAAGTCTTGGGGCGTTCGTGGTAATGAGTGTGGAGCAGGTGGTGGGACTTCTCGCCCAAAGGTTTCTTCAAAAACTCGTCGTAAAGCTTTTTGACCTGAGGATTGTTGTGAGATTTCCGAAGCTTCTTTCCAGAATCTTCTTTGTAGATAGCGTTGATACGAGCCAAACGAACCGCGTCATCTGTGTAACGAGGCTGACCCCCTCCTCCGATACAGCCGCCCGGGCAGGTCATAACCTCAATGAAATGATAATGAGCCTTACCGGCCTTGATCTGGTCTAACAGATGCGCCGCATTCGCAAGGCCATGAGACACAGCCACTTTGACTTCCACATTCTCCAGGAAGGACCATTCCGGAACGGTCCCGGTGATCACAAGCGAAGCCTCTTTGATCCCCTTAAGACCTTCCACAGGAGCCAGGCGCAGATCGGTCGTGGGGAATTCACGCCCCGTTACAAGTTCATAGACGGTTCTCAGAGCCGCTTCCATCACGCCGCCCGTGTTGGCAAAAATATCCGCCGCACCGGTCGAGATCCCAAGAGGAGAATCCATCACGCCGTCTTCCAATTCTCTAAAATCGATCCCTGCCGACTCGATCATGAACCCGAGTTCCCGGGTGGTCAGAACATAATCCACATCCTGAACTCCACTGGAGTTCATTTCCGGCCGCTGGGCCTCGAATTTTTTTGCCGTACACGGCATGATCGAAACCACAACCATATCCTCAGACTTGACGCCTTTTTGAGTTGCGTAATAGGTCTTTGCCAGCGCGCCGAACATCTGCTGCGGCGATTTACAGCTGGAGAGATTGGGCAAGAATTCGGGATAATAATATTCGGCGAATTTGATCCAACCGGGTGAACAGCTCGTGAACATAGGAAGCGACACAGGCTCTTTGTCGACCAAAGCTTTCTTGAGACGCGTAAGAAGTTCCGTCCCCTCCTCAATGATGGTCAGATCCGCTGCGAAGTTGGTGTCAAAAACGGCGTGAAAGCCGATCCGCCGAAGGGCTGTCACCATTTTCCCAGTGACTAAAGTCCCCGGAGGATAACCAAAACATTCTCCAAGAGCTGCGCGAATCGCCGGCGCCGTCTGCACCACAACGTGCTTGGTCTTGTCCTCTAGCACTTCCCACACCTTATCGATATCGTTCTTTTCCGTGATCGCGCCAACCGGACAAATGGCCGCGCACTGACCACACTGAACACAAGCCACGCTGTCGAGGTCCATCGCAAACGCAGGCCCAATCATAGTTTTGTAACCGCGATTTTGCGGGAAAAGAGAACCGACCCCCTGAACTTCCCGGCAGACCGTCACGCATCGGCGGCACTTAATACATTTCCCGGAATCGCGAACAAGCCCCGGAGTACTGCTATCGATCTGGGCTACCGGCTTTTCGCCTTTGTAGTGAATATCTTCGATCCCCAGGTGCGACGCAATTTCTTTGAGCTCACAATCTTCACTGCGCGTGCAATATTGGCAGCTGCCCTCATGTTCACTTAAGATCAGCTCCACAACCGTACGCCGGGCCTCGCGAACTCTTTTATTATTGGTGTGGACTCGCATCCCATCCACCGCAGGCGTAGAGCAGGAAGCCACAAGCGTCTTGGCACCTTCGACTTCCACAAGACAGACACGGCAGGCTCCGATCGGCAACTTTCCCTCGAGGTAGCAAAGGGTCGGGATCTCAACCCCCAAGGCCTTGGCGGCATCATAGATCGTCGCGCCCTCCTTAACCGACACCTCATTGTTATTCACGAAGAGTTTCGGCACTATTTGTTCCCCCTTCGGGTCACCGTTTTACCGTAATCGCAGCGCAGACAGCGCTTGGCCTGGCGCTGAGCCACATTCTCATTCCATGAAAGCTCCACCTCATCGAAATTATGCTTTCGCTTCTCGACCGGGATCGAGCGCACGGACTCACGAGGGTAAGGCACAGGGTCGACATCGGGGTCAAAATCCGTGTCGACAATCTTCTCCTCACGCCAGAAGGCATGGCCCTCACCCGTCAAAAGCTGATCAATACCAACAGCGGCTCTCTCCCCCGCACCAATCGCCGCGACGACCGACCAAGGACCTGAGGCCGCATCCCCGCCCGCAAAAATTCCGGGGACCGAGGTCTGTCCCGTCACGGAATCCGCATAGACAAATTTATTCTGCGTCATCTTGATCTCGGCATCTTTAAGCTCAAAAAGTTTTCCGGCCTGGAGCGTCTGACCGATCGCGCCGATCACTTGATCCGCCTCCAGGATAAATTGATCCGCTCCGTCGGCCGTCGGAGATCTCCGTCCGCTGCGATCATAGTCTCCAAGTTTCATCGTCATGCATCTCACCCCGGTGACCTTGCCTTCCGGATTCTTCAATATTTCCACAGGATGCGTGAGCGGCATCAGCTTGATCCCTTCATAGATCGATTCGCGCACCTCTTCGGCATAAGCGGGCATTTCTTCCTGGCTTCGTCGGTAAAGAACGGTCACAATCTCAGCTCCCAAGCGGAGCGCGGTCCTGGCGGCATCGATGGCCGCATTCCCGCCACCCACGACCACGACTTTTTTCCCGACAGGCACCGATCCTCGGATGTTATATTCTCTTAAGAACGGGAGGGCCATCACAACCCCGTCCGCATCTTCCCCCATGATCCCGAGCCCGAAAGATTCGGGAGCTCCGATCCCGATGAAGATCGCGTCATACTTTTTATCGCGCAGATCCTGCAACGTAAAATCCTTTCCCAGCCGCTTGTTCGTCTCGATCGTCACGCCAAGTTGTTCGATCATCCGGATCTCCCGCGCAAGGGTTTCGCGCGGCAACCGGTAGGCCGGGATCGTCTGGACCAACATTCCACCCGGTCTGGGCTCCGATTCGAATACCGTGGGCCGGTATCCGAGTCTAGCCAGGAAATAAGCACACGAAAGACCCGCGGGACCCGCCCCCACGATCGCGATCTTACGTACTGCGTTCTGCTCATTGTGCCGAACCTCGGGCACCTGAATCACCACTTCCTGATCGACCATAAAACGCTTGATGCCACGGATCGAAACCGAATCGTCGAGGCTTGCCCGCCGGCATTTATCTTCGCAAGTATGAAAGCAAACACGCGCGCAGATCGCAGCAAAAGGATTCCGTTCGCGATGAAGCTTGAGCGCTTCGGCGTAGCGCTTCTCCCCCACTAGCGACACAAAACCCGGGACATCCACTCCGGCAGGGCACGCAGTCTGGCACGAGGCTCGCACCAGGGATGGACAGACTCCCGCCTCGCAATGCCGTTCCCGGATATGTTGATCATATTCTTTCCGAAAATGACGGATCGTTGAGAGGACGGGATTGGGAGCCGTTTGTCCCAAACCGCAAAGGGAGGTTTCTTTGATCTGCAGGCCGAGCCGGACTAATTTTTCAACATCGCCCTCTTCACCCTCGCCCGCACAGATGCGCTCAAGGATCTCCAGCATCCGCTTGGTCCCGACACGGCACGGCACACACTTGCCACACGATTCGTCCTGAACAAAATCCAGAAAGAATCTTGCGACGTCTACCATGCAGGAATCCTCATCCATGACAATGAGGCCCCCGGAGCCCATGATCGCGCCGAGCTCCTCCAGAGTCTTGTAGTCAAGCGCGACGTTTAGGAACTCCTTGGGGATACAACCCCCGGAAGGTCCGCCGATCTGCGCGGCCTTATATTTCTTGCCTCCCTTGATCCCACCGCCGATATCATAGATAAGTTCTCCCAGCGGCGTTCCGATCGGGACTTCCACAAGCCCCGTGTTCCTGATAGCCCCAGCCAGTGCAAAAACCTTGGTCCCCTTGCTCGGGGCCGTCCCAAAAGTCGCATACCATTCCGCTCCTTTGGTGATAATGACGGGAATATTCGCATAAGTTTCAACGTTGTTGAGAAGACTCGGCTTCCCCCAAAGTCCGCTCTGCGCCGGGAAAGGAGGCCGCGGCCGAGGTTCCCCTCGCTTCCCCTCGATAGAATTCATAAGGGCTGTTTCTTCCCCGCACACAAAAGCGCCGGAACCCATCCGGATCTCAAGATCAAAGTTGAATCCTGTTCCCAAGATATTCGCACCCAGAAGTCCGGCTTCCTTAGCATGTTCGATGGCCTTGGTAAGTCTCGAAACCGCGAGGGGATACTCCGCACGCACGTAGACGAAACCGCGCGACGAACCGACCGCGAAGGCCGCGACCGCCATGCCCTCGATCACACTATGAGGATCGCCCTCCAGAACACTCCGGTCCATGAAAGCCCCGGGATCGCCCTCATCGGCGTTGCAGATCACATATTTCACGTCCCCTTGGGCTTTGCGCGTAAATTCCCATTTCATGCCGGTAGGAAATCCTGCACCGCCGCGCCCTCGAAGGCCGGACTTTTTCACCTGGTCGATCACTTCCTCCGGTTTCATGGAAGTTAGGATTTTCGCAAGGGCCTGATAGCCGTCACGGGCGATATAATCGCCGATCTTAAGAGGATCGATAGCCCCGCAATTTCTCAAAACGATCTTGGTTTGCTTCTGGAAAAAATCCATCTGCTCCTGCT
>JBAXGK010000022.1:0-14698 GCA_037139435.1 Candidatus Omnitrophota bacterium
CATCAGGGCGCTATCGTCTAGCCTGATCTAGGACGCTGCCCTCTCAAGGCAGAAACACGGGTTTAAATCCCGTTAGCGCTACCATTTGTTGTGGCCCTTAAGAAAGGTTAACACAAGATGATCTCTCGTTACTCGCGCCAGGAAATGGCGAAGATCTGGACTGAAGAGAACAAGCTTCAAAAGTGGCTTGAGGTGGAACTAGCCGCACTTGAGGGGCTTGCACGTTATGGCTATATTCCTAAAGATGTTCCCGCTAAAGTCCGCGCCCGGGCGAAATTCGATGTGGAACGCGTCAAAGAAATCGAGAAGGTCTGCAACCACGATGTTATCGCATTCCTTACGAATGTTGCCGAACACGTTGGCCCTGTCGGCCGGTACGTCCATTTCGGTTTGACCTCTTCCGATATTCTGGATACGGGCCTTTCGCTCCAGGTTCAGGAAGCGTCGGATATTCTGATCCGCGAACTCAAAAAACTTATCACCCTCCTCGGGAAAAAAGCCAAAGAGCACGCCCAGACTCTGATGGTTGGCCGCTCACACGGTGTGCACGCCGAACCCATCACGTTCGGGCTCAAGATGGCGCTTTTTCACGCCGCGTGCAAGCGCGGTCTCGTGCGTCTTGAGGCCGCCAAAGAAAATCTCCGCTATGGAAAGATCTCGGGTGCGGTCGGGACTTTTGCCAACGTGGATCCCAAGGTCGAAGAATTTGTTTGTAAGAAACTCGGGCTGAACCCGGCGCCGGTTTCGACGCAGGTCCTTCAGCGCGACCGTCACGCGGAGTTCCTTGGGACGATCGCGATCGTCGGGGGATCGCTCGAACAGCTTGCGACCGAGATCCGGGGTCTTCAAAAAACAGAGACCTTTGAAGTTCAAGAGTTTTTCTCTAAAGGGCAGAAGGGCTCTTCGGCCATGCCGCACAAGCGCAATCCGATCACCTGCGAACGTGTGGCGGGACTTTCGCGCATCCTTCGCGGCAACGCGCTCGCGGGTTTTGAGAATATCGCTCTCTGGCACGAACGGGACATCACGCATTCTTCCGTGGAGCGCGTCATTTTCCCTGACAGCACGATCCTTTTGGATTATATGCTCGGGCTTATGCAGGACGTGATCGAGAATCTTGTGGTCAATAAAGACCGCATGCTCAAGAATCTGGAGTTAAGTCGTGGGATGGTGTTCTCGCAGGGTCTTCTTCTTGAGCTTGTGGAAAAAGGGCTGACGCGCGAGGATGGCTACAAGCTCGTACAGGACGCGGCTAAAAAACTGTGGGAGGATGAAAAACTTCAGCTCGAGCAGGTGGTATTGAAAGACGAAAAAATATTGAAAATCCTGACGCCTAAAGAAATCCGTTCGGTCTTCAGCTATGACAGGCACCTTAAGAATGTGCCGGTGATCCTGAAACGCACGGGAATTCTCTCATCCTCAAAGCAAGGGAGCTAAAATATGGTCAGTAATCTTGATAGAAATGACGCAATCCTGGAAACGCATTTGCCATTGCCGCGTGTTGCGGTGGGAAAGGTGCGGGATATCTATAGTGTGGGCGCCGATAAGCTTTTGATCGTGACCACCGACCGGTTAAGCGCTTTCGACGTGGTGATGCCGGATCCCATCCCGATGAAGGGGAAAGTGCTCAACCAGATCACTCTTTTCTGGCAGGAGCATTTTAAGGACATTCTCCCGCAACATTTGATCACGGCCGATGTTGATTCGATGGGCCTGCCGGCGGAGGTTGTGAAAAACTTTCGTCATGAGCTTGAGGGGCGCGCGGTGCTTGTTAAAAAAGCCGAACCGCTTGAGATTGAATGCGTGGTGCGCGGCTATATCACGGGTTCGGGATGGAAAGATTATTTAAAGACCGGTAAAGTCTGCGGGCATACACTGCCAGCAGGTCTCAAACAATGCCAGAAGTTCCCGGAGCCGCTTTTTACGCCGTCTACGAAGGCGAAGGTCGGGCATGACATCAACATCGATTTTAGCGAAGCGATCCGAATCGTGGGGAAGGACATCGCTCAGCAGGCCAAGGACTTGTCCATCCTTCTATATAAGAAGGGCCAGGAATATGCGGCATCGAAGGGAATCATCATCGCGGACACGAAATTCGAGTTTGGCATCTATGACGGAAAGCTCATGCTGATCGATGAGATCCTGACGCCTGACAGCTCGCGTTTCTGGCCGTCCGATCGGTATGAAACCGGTCATGATCAGCCGAGCTTTGACAAGCAGATCGTGAGAAACTATCTTGAGACGCTCCCGTGGGAAAAGCGTCCGCCGGGGCCTGAACTTCCGGGCGATATTATCGAACAAACCACGGCAGCTTATTGCGAAATTTATAAACGTTTATCGGGAAAAGATATTCGAAGCCAGAAGTAGGAGAAGATATGAAATTTAAAGCAACGATCCATACAAGTCTTAAAAAATCGGTTCTGGACCCGCAGGGGCAGACGACGCTTCATGCGCTCGAGTCCATGGGGTTCAAAGAGGCGAAGAGCCTGAGGATCGGAAAGTATTTCGAGCTGGCGCTTGAAGCGGAGGATCGCGCGAAGGCGAAGGAATGTATTCACGTCATGTGCGACAAGCTGCTTCATAATCCGGTCATCGAAGAGTATTCGTTTGAAATTCAGGAAATGCCTTCATAATTAAAATATCGGGAAACGTGGAACGGGGAACGAAAATACTTTGACGTTCTGCGCTCCCCGCTAGCCGTTCGCCGAAGAGGAAGATCATGAAAGCCGCGGTTATTGTGTTTCCGGGTTCTAATTGCGATACGGACTGTTTTCACGCGCTTAAAGACATCGTCAAAGTGCCGGTGGAATATGTTTGGCACAAGGACCGGCATCTTCCCAAGGTGGACTTGGTGGTCATTCCAGGCGGTTTCAGCTATGGCGACTATCTTCGCACCGGAGCCATCGCTCGTTTTTCTCCTGTGATGGAATCCGTGATCCGGCATGCCAACGAGGGCCGTGCCGTGATCGGGATCTGCAATGGGTTTCAGATCCTTCTGGAGGCCGGGCTCTTGCCGGGCGCGATGCTCCGGAATAAATCACTAGAATTTATCTGCAAGCATACCTGGATTCGGACCGAAGAGAATTTGACGATCTTCACGGGGCAAATGGATCCGGGAGAGACACTTTGTATCCCCATCGCACACGGGGAGGGGAATTATTATTGCGATGATGATACTTTGAAATCCTTGCACGACCATTCGCAGGTCATTTTCCGATATTCGTCCGAAGACGGGAAGCTTGGGGAAGCGTTCAATCCCAACGGCTCCAAGGACCATATTGCGGGCATCGTGAACAAGAAAAAGAACATTCTGGGGATGATGCCGCATCCGGAGCGGTCGAGTGAGGACCTCCTCGGCTCATCGGACGGACGAAAGATCTTCGAAAGCATTTTAAATGCACTGGAATAAATGATGGCAACTCTGGATTCGACGAAACCTATCACTTCGGAATTGATCGCGGCTCACGGGATCACGCCGGAAGAGTATCAACATATCCGGGACATTCTTGGTCGGGATCCCAACATCACGGAACTCGGGATGTTCAGCGTGATGTGGAGTGAGCACTGCTCTTACAAGAATTCCAAGCCCATCCTCAAACTTTTTTCCAAAATGAATGCGAGCCTTCCGCGGCAGGAACACCTGCTCGTGAAACCGGGGACGGAGAACGCCGGGATCGTGGATATCGGTGATGGCTATGCGGTGTGTTTCAAGATCGAAAGCCACAACCATCCTTCGGCGATCGAGCCCTTTCAGGGTGCTGCGACGGGCGTGGGGGGTATCCTTCGGGATATTTTTACGATGGGCGCTCGGCCGATTCTACTTATGAATTCTCTGAGGTTTGGAGATCTCGCGCAGCCGGTGAGCCAGCGGCTTTTCCGCGGCGTGGTCGCGGGGATCGCGCACTACGGCAACTGTATGGGGATCCCGACTATTGGCGGGGACATTTATTTTGATTCGTCCTACGAGGGGAATCCTCTCGTGAATGCGATGGCGCTTGGGATTATCAAAAAAGATGAGATTGTGCGCGGAGCGGCGCACGGCATTGGCAATCCCGTTTATTACGTGGGAGCCACGACTGGTCGTGACGGGCTTGGCGGTGCGGCCTTTGCTTCCAAAGAACTTTCGGAGCAAAGTCATGAGGACCGTCCTGCGGTGCAGGTCGGGGACCCCTTCATGGAAAAACTTTTGATGGAAGCGTGCTTGGAACTACTTAGGACCGACGCGCTTGTGGGGATGCAGGATATGGGTGCCGCAGGACTGACTTGCGCCGGATGCGAGACTGCGTCCCGGGCGAGTACCGGGGTCGAGATCGATCTCGCCAGAGTACCGCGCCGCGAGCCTGGCATGACTCCCTATGAAACGTTGCTCTCAGAATCACAAGAGCGCATGCTGGTTATTGTCAAAAAGGGAAAAGAAAAAGAAGTCGAAGATATTTTTAAGAAGTGGGACCTTCACGCCGTGAAGATCGGGGAAGTGACCCGTGGGGACAAGTATCGCGTGTTGGATGGTGGAAGAATGGCCGCGGAGATCCCAGCCAAGGCACTGGCCGATGACGGGCCGGTTTATACGCGAGAAGAAGAAAAGCCGGCTTATCTTGCCGAAGCCCAGAAACTGGATCTGGCCACCGTTCCCGAGCCTAAAGATTTTAACGCCGTTCTCAAACGATTGCTTTCTTATCCTTCGATCGCTTCCAAGGCTTGGGTTTGGCAGCAGTACGACCACATGGTCCGGACAGACACCGTTTTTTATCCGGGGCATGACGCCGCACTCATTCGCATCAAGGGGACCCAAAAAGGGATTGCTGTTTCAACGGACTGCAACAGTCTTTATGTTTATCTGGATCCGCTTGAAGGCGGGAAGATCGCTGTCGCGGAAGCGGCGCGTAACGTCGTTTGTTCCGGCGCACGGCCGATCGGGGTGACGAATTGTCTCAATTTCGGTAATCCCATGAAGCCTGAGATCTTCTGGCAGTTCCATAACGCGGTGTCCGGAATCATTGAATCTTGCACAGCACTTGAGGTTCCGGTGACAGGTGGGAACGTTAGTTTCTATAATGAAAGTCCGCAAGGCGCCATTTATCCGACGCCGACGATCGGAATGGTCGGTCTTTTAGAGAATATCGAAAAGCGCGTTCCGTCGTCATTCCGGAATCCCGGAGATATTATTTTCCTTGCGGGTGAAACGTTCAATGAGCTTGGCGGAAGCCATTACCTGATGATCGAGCACGGTTTGAAGCGGGGCTTGCCGCCGCGTCTTGATCTAGCGCGCGAAAAGGCGCTCCATGAATTCATTCTTGCCGCTGCGGACGGTAAAAAGCTTTCGTCCTGCCACGATCTTTCCGAAGGTGGGCTTGCCGTCGCTCTTGCCGAATGCTGCCTCAAGAGTGCCGAAGGTTTTGGGGCTGTGATCACTGGCCTGGAAAGTATTTCGAAACATCAGAAGGACCTTCGGATGGATGCGCTTTATTTCGGAGAGAGCCAGTCACGCGTGATCATTTCAGTCAAGCCTGACCATCAAAAGGATGTTAAGAGTTTGGCGCAAAAAAATGGGGTTATGCTTCATGAGATCGGTAAGGTGGGCGGGGATGCGCTTGCTTTGGGAGACCGGATCCGATTGACGGTCGCGGACATGGTGAATCTTTTCGAAAACATGATTCCCAACATTATGGAGCGCAAATAATGGGCGGCGAAAACATCAAGCATCATTGCGGTATCTTCGGTATCTTCAATCATCCTCACGCGGCGCAGATCACGCAGCTGGGGCTCTTTGCGCTTCAGCATCGCGGCGAAGAAGCAGCCGGGATCTGCACGAGCGACAGTTCCGACTTGTATCTTGTCAAGAAAACGGGACATGTGGGAGAGGCCTTTGATGAGGAATCTTTCAAGCAGCTTCCCGGGAAAAATGCGATCGGCCATGTGCGCTATTCCACAACCGGGTCCTCAACGCTTTTGAACGCTCAGCCTTATAAGGTCGATTATTCGCGCGGGCAGATCGCGATCGCGCATAACGGGAACCTTGTGAATGCGCAGATCCTGCGCGCGGAGCTGGAGGCTTATGGTTCCATTTTCGGGAGCACGATCGATTCCGAAGTTTTTGTTCATATGATCGCCAAGCCCTCCTACCGATCTCACGAAGAGGGCGTGATCGGAGCGACGAAGCGCGCAAAAGGCGCTTTTAGCCTGGTGCTACTGACGGAGGATCATTTGTTTGGGGTTCGTGACCCGCAGGGGTTCCGTCCGCTCTGCCTTGGGAAGTTGGGAAATAGCTATGTGCTTGCTTCCGAGACTTGCGCGTTTGACCTGATCGAGGCGGAGTTTATCCGCGAGATCGAGCCGGGCGAAATCGTTGTGATCGACAGTACGGGGATTCGCAGCCATTTTCCTTTTAAAGATGAAAAGATCAATAAGGCCATGTGTATTTTTGAGCACGTGTATTTCGCCCGGCCGGATTCCCATATTTTTCACGATAGCGTGGGACTTGTGCGTGAAAAATTGGGTCGGCAGCTCGCGAAAGAGCATCCCATCGATGCGGACATTGTGATCCCGGTTCCAGACTCAGGCAGTTTCGCGGCTTTGGGCTATTCAAGGGAATCGGGGATCCCGTATTCGCACGGGTTCATCCGGAACCACTACATCGGTCGCACCTTTCTGAGTCCTTCGGAAGCGGGTCGCCAGCTCAAAGTGAAGATCAAATTGAATCCGATCCGCATGGCAGTGGAAGGCAAGCGCGTGATCGTGGTCGATGATTCGATCGTGCGCGGGAACACGGCGAAGAACCGTGTAAAACTATTGAGGAGCGCCGGCGCCAAGGAAGTCCATATGCGGATCAGCTGTCCGCCGCACATTTCGCCCTGTTTCTATGGGATCGATTTCCCATCGAAAAAGGAGCTTTTGGCCGCCAATAGAAGCCTCGAAGAGATCACAAAGTTCCTGAATGTCGATACGCTCGGGTATCTGAGCCTCGAGGGGATGCTGGGCTCGACGACGCAGGATCCCAGGGACTTTTGCGCCGCATGTTTTAGTGGGAAGTATCCGACCAAGATCTATGACGCGGATGACAAGTATAAACTGGAGCATAAAAGGAATTGCTGCAAAATATGAGCGCCTGGACTTATGAAAAAGCAGGAGTACCGCATCTAAAAGGTGATCCTGCGTACAATCGGAAGATCTCAGGGCTCATCCGCTCAACCCATACGCCGGGTGTTATCGGCGACACACTGGGGTTCGCCTCGCTTTTTGATCTCAAGAAGTCAGGGATCAAAGACCCGCTTCTCGTAGCCTCGACCGATGGTGTTGGAACCAAGCTGGAGCTCGCGCGGCTCCTTGGAAAACACGACACGATCGGGATCGATCTTGTCGCCATGTGTGTGAACGATCTCATCACTTCAGGGGCACGCCCGCTTTTCTTTCTGGATTATTATGCTTCCGGAAAATTCCAGACGAAGGTGATCGGAGAAGTCCTCAAAGGCGTCACCGAAGGCTGCCGGCAGTCCGGCTGTGCACTCGTGGGCGGCGAGACGGCCATCATGCCAGGATTTTACACCGATAAGAAGTCGACACTTGCGGCGCAATATGATGTCGCGGGGTTTTCGGTCGGTGCGGTGGACCGAAAGAAGGTCGTGACCGGAAAAAAGATCAAAGCGGGGGATACCCTCCTGGGCATTCAATCCTCGGGATTCCACTCGAACGGTTATTCCCTTATAAGAAAGATCTTCTCTGAAAAAGAACTTCGTAGCTCGGTGGGCCGGAGGCTTTTGATTCCGACGATCCTTTATGTGAAACCGGTCCTGGCGCTTCTTAAGAAATTGCCAGTGAGGGGCATCGTCAATATCACGGGCGGTGGCTTTTACGACAATCTGCCTCGCGTGATTCCTAAGGGGCTCGGCGCCCAGATCAATCATGGCTCATGGAAAGTTCCGGAGATCTTCCGCCTTGCGCAAAAGGCCGGAGGCATTTCCGATCAGGAAATGCACAAGACTTTCAATATGGGGATCGGGATGGTGGTGATCCTTGAAAAGCGTCATGTCGGTTCCGCCCAAAAGGTCTTAAAAGGTTTCAAGCTGAATTCCTGGGCGATCGGAGAGATCACAAGACAAAGCGGGGTCACCGTCGCATGAACAAAGAAATAGCCTCGACTAAAATCGCGATTTTCAGAAAACGCGAAATCCGAAAAACCATCCATAACAGAGAATGGTGGTTTGTGGTTGAGGATGTTGTTTCGGCTTTGACTGATTCAAACGATCCAAAGCAGTACATTCAACGAACGAAACAGCGGGATGCTGAGCTGGCTAAAGGGTGGGTACAAATTGTACATACCCTTGAGATTAAGACGGCGGGTGGAAAACAGCAAATGAATTGCGCCAATACGGAAGGCGTATTCCGTATTCTTCAATCCATTCCGTCACCCAAGGCCGAACCGTTCAAACGATGGCTGGCCCGGGTCGGTTATGAGCGGATCCAGGAGATCGAGAATCCGGAGCTTGCCACGAAAAGAACAAGAGCACTCTATAAGGCTAAAGGTTACAGTGACGACTGGATTGAAAAGCGGATGCGCGGAATCGCTATCCGCGAGGAGTTGACGGATCAGTGGAAAAATCGGGGTATAAGAGAGCAAAAAGAATACGAAATATTGACGGCTGAGATCTCAAAAGCAACGTTCGGCATGACCCCGTCCGCTTATAAGAAGCATAAAGGATTGAAGCGGGAGAATCTGAGAGATCACATGACCGATCTGGAGCTCATTTTCTCATTGCTTGGCGAGGCGTCAACGAAAGAAATAGCCGTCAATAAAGACGCTCAAGGGTTTGTAGAAAACAAACAGGCTGCTTTTGAAGGCGGTGCAGTCGCAGGCAATGCGAGAAAAGAGCTTGAACGCAAAAGTGGCAAGCGAGTTATCAGCAGGGAGAATTATAAAAAACTGCCGCAAAATAAAAAGTTGACGAAGTAATATATTGGCTTGAGCGGTCGAGAAGTTGAACTATTAAAGGGGGTAATAATGAGCGCCAATTTTTTTCGAATTCTAATGGTTGTTTTGACGGTTTGGCTCACATTATGCATTCCAACGATTTTAGTTCCTTTGAGTCAAGGATTCAAAGTGGTTAGCGTTTTGGTCGCCGTAGGATTTGGCATGGTTCCTGTCGCAGCGGTTGGTTTATGGAATAAGAAAAAGTGGGGAATTATTGTTTTGATGATCGCCACCTTATTGACATTTATTGTAACCATACGTCTTGACATGATTATGGGCCATTTGGTATTGCTTGGATTAGCTGCTTTCTATTACTCAACGGGTAAGCCAAGCAAAAGCAAAGAGCCTGTTTAGCTGACGAAAGGCAACTGCCACCTGTTTTAAAAGAGGAGATTTCTAACAAAATGAAGGTCCTTCTTGTAGGTTCCGGCGGCAGGGAGCATGCGCTGGCGTGGAAGATCGCGCAGAGTCCGATGCTTACAAAACTTTATGCCGCTCCGGGGAATGCCGGGATCAGCCAGCACGCCGAATGTGTTCCGATCGCTTCGGATAATATCAGTGGCCTTTTGGAATTCGCGCTTCGCGAGAAAATCGATCTGACCGTGGTGGGTCCCGAGGTTCCGCTTGTGGCGGGGATCGGTGATGTGTTTCGTGAAAATGGTTTACTGCTTTTTGGTCCGTCCAAGGAGACGGCGCTGCTTGAAGGGAGTAAGGCTTTTTCCAAGGATATCATGACAAAATATGGTGTGCCCACGGCCGGTTATGAAGTTTTTACGAACGTGAAAGAGGCCAAGCATTATGTGATCGAGGCTGAGATGCCGGTGGTGATCAAGGCGGACGGACTTGCGGCGGGGAAAGGTGTTGTGATCTGCGATACGGCCGAGCATGCGGTCGCGACATTGACGCAAATGATGGAAGAAAAATGCTTCGGGGACGCGGGCTCCAAGGTCATTATTGAAAAGAAGCTTGAAGGTGAAGAACTTTCGATCCTGGTCCTGACGGATGGAAAAAAGATCGTTCCTCTGGCGAGTGCGCGCGACCACAAGCGGGCGTATGACCATGATCGGGGTCCGAATACGGGGGGGATGGGTGCGTTTTCGCCGAGCATGAAGATTCCGGAGTCCGAAATCGGAGAGATCATTGATATTGCGGTGCGTCCGATCCTTGAAGGCATGGCCCGGGACGGGATGCCGTATCGTGGCGTTCTTTATGCCGGGATCATGTTGACCAAAGAAGGGCCGTTTGTGCTGGAATACAATTGTCGGTTTGGGGATCCTGAGACCGAGGTGATCCTGCCGCGGCTTAAGTCCGACCTCTTGCCGGTGCTTGTGCAGATCGCCAACGGATGTTTGGACACGGAAAGTCTTGAATGGTATGAAAGAGCGTGCCTTACGGTCGTGATGGCCTCAGGGGGGTATCCGGGTTCCTATACAAAAGGTTTGTTGATCCGGGGGCTTGAAACGGTGAAAGATCAGCCGGATGTGGCGGTTTTTCACGCCGGCACGGCATTCAACGCAGAAAAGCAGGTCGTGACCGCCGGGGGACGTGTGTTGGCTGTGACTGCCTGGGGCGATACGCTGAAAGCCGCACATGAACGAGTTTATCAAGTGATCACACAAATTCAATTCGAAGGCGGTTTTTGCCGCCGGGACATCGGCCAGAAGGCCATAGCACTACATATGATTTAAAATTAGGGGTATGTAGTGCAATACTGATAACCCTTAAAATTTAATAGAGAACAGTATTGAGGTGCTAAGATGAACGAACTTGTTTCGATTGTGATGGGAAGTGATTCAGATCTGGAAGTGATGCAGGAATGCGCCGATGTGTTGAAGGAATTTGGCGTCCCCTATGAAATGCAGGTGCTTTCGGCGCACCGCACACCGATCCTTGTCGCGGATTTCGCGACCCAGGCGACGGCAAAAGGCCTCAAAGTTCTTATCGCCGGAGCGGGGGGTGCTGCGCATTTGGCCGGGGCGGTGGCTGCGAATACGATCTTACCGGTAATAGGGGTTCCTTTGGCGGCGACTCAGATGAATGGCTTGGACGCACTTTTGGCGACGGTTCAGATGCCGGCCGGTGTTCCGGTGGCCACAGTGGCGGTGGGAAAACCCGGTGCGCGTAATGCCGGTCTCTTGGCGGTGCAGATCCTGGCTCTTTCGGACGCGAAACTGGCCGAGAAACTCAGGAAGTTCAAGAATTCTTTGGTGGAAAGCAGCCGTGAAAAGAATAAGAAGTTGCAGGAGAAGCTCGGGAAATAGCCGGGATCTTCCGTCCTGTTGATTCTTGCGCACGGTTTGGTACTGATAGATATGCGGAGGTTTGAAGCATCGTGATGGTTACGCCTGGAGTGATCAAGATCGATAGTCATGACCCGGATATGACGCGGATCCGGGAAGTGGCCAACGCTTGCAAAGAAGGCAAGGTCATTGCGTTTCCCACGGAAACGGTCTATGGGATCGGTGGGAAGATGAGCGCGCCAGAGATCGAGCAACGTCTTCGTGAGATCAAAGGTCGCTCGGACACAAAACCCTTTTCCTATCACATCGGTGATTGGACGATGCTCGATACTCTCAAAGTCAAAAAAACGCCGCTTGTTCGTGCGATGGCCCGTCAGTTTTGGCCGGGGCCGGTGACGTTAGTGGTTTCCGATCTCGCGGGTCAGAAGATAGGGATCAGGTTCCCTAGGAACAAGATAGCGATTTGTTTGATTCAGGAGGTTGGAGAGCCGTTTATCGCGACCAGCGCGAACGCAAGCGGGAAACCCTCGCCGCATACGGCCCACCAAGTGGTGGAGCAGTTGCAAGGCGCTTTCGATCAACTGATCGACGGGGGCAAGACCGAGCTGATGCTCGATTCGACGGTCGTGGACGTTACGGGAGAAATGCCGATCGTTCTCCGCAAAGGAGCGCAAGGCGCCGAGGTGGAAAAGGCGGTCGAAAAGATCCAATCCGGGAAATGTCCTCGCAAACGCATCTTGATCGTTTGTACGGGGAATTCCTGCCGTTCTCCTATGGCGGAAGGGTGGCTTAGGCACGAGATCGAAAAAAAAGGATTGTCCTCAGAGATCGAGGTTCTTTCCTGCGGGACGAACGCGAGGGACGGACTGCCTTGCACGTCCGAAGCCGAGTTCGTATTGCGCAATCGAGAGATCGACTTTAGCGGGTTTCGTAGCCGGCGTTGTCGGAAAGGGGACTTATGGAGTTCGGATCTTGTCCTCGCGATGGCGGCTCAGCATGCGGAGGATGTGGCGGCCCTGCTGCCGGAGGCGCGGGGAAAGACGATCACGCTGAATGTGGAGGACCCCATCGGAATGGGCATGCATGTTTATGAGAAGACCTTGCTTGATATCGAATCAAAAATGAAACAATATATGAACAAAATCCTTCAACTGGATTAACTTTAAAGGCGGAAATTATGATGAAACCTAGGATCGCGATCGCGACCGATCATCGCGGCATTCAACTGAAGAAGGCGCTGATCGATTTTCTTGCGAATAAAAATTTTGAGGTGATCGACTGCGGTGCGTTTACCGATGAGTCTTGCGATTACCCTGATTTTATTTTCGCCGCAGCCGAGAAGGTGGCGAGTAAGGAATGCCACCGGGCGATCGGAATCTGCTACACCGGGATCGGGAGCACGATCGCGGCGAATAAAGTTGACGGCGTTCGCGCGGCGCTTTGTCAAAATATCGAACAAGCGCGTCTTTCCCGCGGGCATAATGATTCCAATATGTTGATCCTCGGCGCGGGGTTTTTGCCGCAGGATATTATCTTTCCGCTCGTAGATACCTGGCTCAATACACCCTTTGAAAGGGGGCGACATGAGGTCCGTGTTAACAAAATTAGGGCTTATGAAAAGAAGCATCATCGATCAAACGCAGCTTAAGAGTACTGATCCTGATATTTATAACGCGATCCGGGCGGAAGTTCGCCGGCAAAATGAAAACATCGAGCTGATCGCAAGCGAAAATTTCACTTCTCTTTCTGTCCTCGAGGCGATGGGCTCGGTCCTGACGAATAAATACGCAGAAGGGTATCCGGCGAAGCGCTGGTACGGCGGTTGCGAAAATGTAGACGTGGTTGAGAGCCTTGCTATCGATCGCGCGAAGCAGCTTTTTGGGGCTGAGCATGCGAATGTCCAACCCCACAGTGGAACTTCCGCCAATATCGCGGTCTTTATGGCGCTCCTGGAGCCGGGGGACAAGATCCTGGGGATGGATCTGACACATGGCGGCCATTTGTCGCATGGTCATAAAATGAATTATTCGGGGAAGTTTTACACGATCATTCCCTATGGAGTCAGTCCGAAAGACGAGAGGATCGATTATGACGCTCTCGAAAAGCTAGCTTTAGAGCATAAGCCGAAGATGATCCTTTTGGGCGCATCGGCGTATCCCCGTATCATTGATTTTGCACGCGGCCGGAAGATCGCCGATCAGGTCGGGGCGCTTCTGATGGTGGATATGGCGCATTTTGCAGGCCTTGTGGCTACGGGGCATCACCCCAGTCCGGTGCCTTACGCGGATGTCGTGACCACGACGACGCATAAAACGCTTCGCGGTCCTCGCGCCGGTCTGATCCTTTGCAAAGAAAAATACGCCAAAGCGATCGATTCTGCTGTGTTTCCGGGGATCCAGGGCGGACCGCTCATGCACGTGATCGCGGCGAAGGCCGTGGCGCTCAAGGAAGCCTTGAGCCCCGAGTTTAAAGAATACAGTGCCCAGGTCGTGAAGAATGCCAAGACGCTGGCTAGCGCCATGGCTGCGCGCGGCTTCAGGATCGTTTCCGGCGGAACGGATAATCATTTGATGCTTGTGGACGTGACGGTGAAGGGTTTTAACGGAAAGCAAGTTCAGGAGCTTTTAGATAAAGTAAAGATCACCGTGAACAAGAATATGATCCCCTTCGACAAAGAATCACCCTTCAAAGGGTCGGGGGTTCGGTTGGGGACGCCTGCGGTGACGACGCGTGGGATGAAAGAAAAAGAAATGGATCTTATCGCCGAGCTTATCGATGAGACGCTCAAAGCTCCCGCAGATGAAGCGAGCCTTGCGAGAGTTCTTTCTCGGGTTGAAGCGCTGACTCATAAGTTCCCTCTTTATCCGGAACTTCAGTAAAGCATAAGAAAAGAGATCGCATGCGCTGTCCATTCTGCAAACAGGATTCTGACAAGGTGATCGATTCTCGTGCAGCGAACGAAGGGGAAGTGGTTCGCCGGAGGCGTGAGTGTACGGCCTGCAACAAGCGGTTCACGACTTATGAGCGTGTCGAGGAAATCCCGATGTTTGTGGTGAAAAAAGACCAGCGTCGTGAGGCGTACGAGCGTTCCAAGGTTCTCGCCGGAGTGTACAAGGCTTGCGAGAAGCGTCCCGTGCCGCTTGCAGCTCAGGAGAAGGTCGCGGATGATCTCGAAACAACTATTCGCGAGAAATACGATCGCGAGGTTCCGTCTCGGATCATCGGGGAGTTTATTATGCAGAGGCTCGCGAAGATCGATCAAGTAGCGTATGTTCGCTTTGCCAGTGTCTATCGTGATTTTCAAGATGTGAGTCACTTTATGAAAGAACTGAAGTTTCTGCTGGCGAAGCCGAAATAGTCCTTTAACAAACAGAAGAAAAGCTTTATTGTTGTCTTCGAAACTGTATTGTATGATATCAACCCAGTAAAGCCGTGGGAGCGGGTCCGGGATATCGGATGCGGGAACTCGGTTCAAACCAAAAGGAGAAAGCAT
>JBAXGK010000023.1:0-14611 GCA_037139435.1 Candidatus Omnitrophota bacterium
GTTCCGACTTGATCTCGTTCATGAGCTTCATGGCTTCAATAATACAAAGAACATCACCGTCTTTAACGACTTTACCAACGCTTACATAGGCGGGTTGGTCCGGCGCCGGAGACGCATAAAACGTCCCAACCATCGGCGAGCGCACGATCGTCACGCCTTCTTCTGTCGCAGGCTGTCCTGCGGCCGCGGGGGCATTAGACTGGGGCGAGGCGTGCATCACCGATTGCATCGGCGCCATCATCTGAGGCGCGCCCTGCACCACGATCCCACCGTTGGCCATTTTGCGAAGCTTGATCTTCGCGTTGTCTTTCTCGATCTCGATCTCACCGACATTATGTTCGGCCATTAACTCTAAAAGTTCTTTGATTTCCTTAATATTCATTTTCTTTTCCTCGCAACAAGTGCTTTTTTCACGGTTTTTTTGGAAACATGAACGGAATTCGTTTTGGAAGCGTAGGCCACGAGGCCCCGCAGGCCCAGGAGATAACTATTTTTACCAAACCCCGTCACCTGGGCAACGCATGCGGGAGCGGTCATGGAATGCTGCCTAAATTCTTCGCGCTTATAGATATGACTCAAATGAACTTCCACCGCCGGAAGACCACATGCCGCCAGGGCATCGCGGATCGCAACGCTCGTATGGGTATACGCGGCGGGATTAATTAAAACCCCGGAAAATTCACGGCGCGCGCCGCCGACACGGTCCACGATCGCACCCTCGTGATTGCTCTGAAGGATCTCGAGCTCGACACCGAGTTCCAAAGCTTCCAGCTCAAGCGCTTCGTTGATCTGCTTGAGGGTGACATTCCCATAGACAGAGATTTCCCGTTCTCCAAGAAGCTGCAAATTCGGGCCATGGACCACAAGTATTTTCTTCATAAGGACATGCTCTCCGACTTGATTCTAAACTATTCCTTCGGGGATTGCATCACTTCCGTTTCATCAAGGTTCTTCGGCGATTTTTGCTTCAGCCCGCCACGAAATGCGTACCAGATTCCGGAACCGATGCTAAACGAATAAGTCGCGATAAACATCAGTATCATGAGAGCGCCCGTCCGTTCCGGCGGCAGATAACGACCAAAAAGCAACAGCACGGCCCCTTCCCTCACGCCAAGCCCGCCAATCGAAGGTGCCATACTAACGATGGAAATAACGGGTATCAAGATAAAAAACTTCCAATAGCTGATGTCGGCACCGATGGAAAGAGAAAGCCAGTAATTTATGGTGATAAAGACAGACTGTCCCACGAAGGAAAGAAGGACCGCCACAAGGACCGGCCCCCGATGATGCCGGTAACCGTAAATCGCGTGATAAATTTCGGCGAGCTGCAGTTTCCATTTTTCCTTTGGGATAAGACGTGCGAGTCCTTTAAAGAGACGGGCAAACCGTCGACTTGCAAAAAAAGCAATCGCAAAGAGAAGGACGCCGCAAGCGCCGTAAACGGCGTAATCGATGTAGGAGCTTTCAGCCTCCTTGCTAAAACACATGAGCCCGATAACGGCCATAATGATCAACGCGACGAAACCGAGAAGACGATCCAAAAGGATCGAAGTCGCGGATTCGATCTTCTTCCCCGAATGTTTATAAGCGTAAACAGCCTTGGCCACATCCCCGCCCACGGAGGAAGGCAGCAGCAGATTATAAAAAAGCCCTATAAAACCGAGGTGATAACACTCCCGGAAAGTCATGTGAATGTTCTGGACCCTGAAGACCCATTGAAGCCGGACCGCGAGGATGGCAAGACCGATGAAATAACCAGCAATCGCAGCGGCAAACCAGCCCCACACGACCTCATGGCGTAAAATGGCCATGGATTCATGGAGCTTGCCGCGCATAAAAAAAAGAATGAGCCCTATCGCGATAAAACTGATAGAGAAACGGAGGATCTTGCCCTTCATACGCTCTGAGAGAACTTGATCTGAAGCTGGGTGATCAGGGTTTCGAGCATTTTCTTTTCCTCATCGCTCAAATTCCCTTGGGTCTTGTCACGGAGCGCGATCAACAGATCGATCGCTTCTTTGGCGCCTTCGGGATTGAGCTCAGTCTGCTGGGTCATGGGATTGGGAATATCACCGAGATTCATGAGAGCTTGATACCCAAGCGATTGAACGAGACTGAGGAAAGTCTTGGATGTTTCAGCGGGTTTGGCTTTGGCGGCAGGCGGGACAGAAGCAGCCTTAACCTTGACACTTTCCGCCTGTTCCTTCCAGCTCTCGTCCACCTTCTTTTCGGTAAATCGTATGTCTTTATCCGGTTCCATAAACCCTCCGTAAAACCTTCATTCCGTTTTTACCCATGCGCTAAAAACACGCTCACGGCTGAAAAAAAAGAGGTTCGTGACCGAGTGGGGATCTGGTGGCCACGAACCTCTGCAGGTGAGTCGAGACCCGTAAGTCTCGCATGGACGTATTATACTCCCGGCGGCGGCACTGTCAACGGCCCGCCCCAACTTTTTCCAGCCCTGATAATTCAAAACCAGACATTCAAATTGTGTCCGGAATAGAAAAGCCCGGTCTCAAGTTCCCCTGAAACCGGGCTCCATAAAAGTTCGTTCCTGTTACGCTTAGGCCGACACGGCTGTCGCCTGAATCGCGATGAGATCGGACAACACCGTTGCCAGAGCACTAAGTGCGACGTCGTTAATCTCAAAATAACCACCTTTTGAGACAAAGACATCCGGAAGCTCTTTAGTGAGTTCCGTCGGAACCGCACCCTTGGTCTTAAGATTATGCTGAGCAGCTTTTATGGCCGCAAAACTCCGGGCAACTGGATTGCCCTTCACTCCGCCTACGCTGCTTTTGAGAACCGTACCCATAAATTGATCACCAGATCCGTCGACGCCATCCAACAGGATGGTCACATTGTCACCGCTCCCAAAATCGCCCGGCAGTCCTGCCTCGAGCTTCCGAGCCTCTTCAAAAAGCTTGGCTTTCGTCGTCAACACCATGAGGAAGCGTTCCCGTCGCTCGGCATTAATTGTTATACCCTTATAATCCTTAGAATTCTGGATCTCGAGAGCGAGAGCCATAAGCTCGGCCTTCTGATCAGCAGTCCACGTTTCATCGACAGCAATAGCTTGCCGGAAGAATTGCCCCGAATTCGTATAAAGTGGCTGCAACATACCCTTGAGCAGCGCCTTAGCACCCTCAAAACTCAAATCTCGAATGGCACTAACCGTCGCAGCCGACTTATCGGACAGACGCACCACGGGATACTTCTGCATAATCACTCCAGCACGTGCCATGAACTGGTCGGGATCAAACTCACCGGTTTTCAACGCCACGAGCTTCACGAGAACCCCGGCGATCTGCTCGGGCGTCATCGTCTCGACGCCTTCAGCCATAACCACAATCTGCCCCACAACATCCGTCAGCGATTTGTTGCCATATTTGAGGAGTTGGCTTTTCAACTGAGCCAGGATCCTCGGATACTTCTTTTCCAATAAATCTTCAACCTGTTTTGAAAGATCTTGTCTCTGGACAACAGTTGACGGAACTTCTTCTTGCGCATTAGGTGATACCGGCCGTTGCAACAGTCCGAGCATGCCTTGGACCATAGCAAGCTGACGATGGAGAACCAGCAATAGAGGTTGAACCTTATCATTCGTATTAAGAGCCTCGCGCGCCTGGACAATTTTTTCCTCAAGCAGCCCATTGATTCTCACAATCTCGGCTGCATCCTTCCGCTCAACACCCGCTTTAAGCTCGCCAAAGACTTCCCCAAATGCATCCAGCTTCCCTTTAGCCTCTTCCATCGCATAATCCAGACGCGCCATGACATCTTTAACGGTCTGCGGAGACTCCAGCCCCTTCAATGTCCTCACCTCGGAACGGCTAAGAAGTGCCTCGAGCTTCCTTTGATAGGTCGGCGCGAAACGAGTCACTTGCAACTGCCCCGCCTGTTCCGCCTGGAGCTCTGTTCGATCCAATGATCCAATGGCCATATTAAGATTCCTGATAAGATCCGGTACTTTCGGATCCACAGCACTGAGTCCTTCAAGATCCGTTAGATCCTTCGCGATCTCCTGCTGCAGATCAGTAAGCATTTTTATCGTTGGAATGATTGCTGGCTGGACAACTTCAATCAACTTGTTGATTGTCCTCGTCTCGGAGCGGGACATAGTGGCAATTACTCTTCCAAGGTAGCTAATTTGAGTGGTCCCGCCATCGGTCGTTGGGGGAACAAACTCCAAATTGTGAAGGATAAAATCAACCGTCCTCACATCAGCATCATCAACTTTTTCAATAACACCTTCCTTTTTAAGTGTATCCAAGCAGGTTCTTATAATGCTATCTCCCGTTTGAAAATCAGTCCCCTTCCCAGCGCTGTTTATTAGAAAATAGCCGAACCGCTTAAGAACCTGTGCTGTCAGCTTTCCAGGACCTTGGAGCTCCGGCATAATTGTAAAGATCCTCGTCTCGGAACGGCCCTTGGGCATTAAATTGATGATCGTGTCGCCATCGACAATAACCTTGGCAAGCGTCGTTTCACGCAATGTCACATCAGAGACACTCGTGTTCATAATTTCGATTTGATCCAACAGGGACAACAGGCGCGTCGCAACAGCTTCATCGTATCCGACGGGGCCTTGAAGTTGTCGGATCCCATTATCAACTTGCGCCGTCATGTCCAGGATCTGAGCTGAGAGCTCCGGCTGACTTGGCTGTGGTACAAAGGACTTTCTTGACTGAATAGTTGCCTTAATAACTTTCGCGACATAATTAACAAAAAACAGTACCCCACTCAGCCCCAAGGCACCCCCGGACATGCTCAACCATTCATGACGATAGAACTGAAATGCCACCCATTTCATGCCTTCCACACTTGCAGCAGTATTGGACAGCGGCACCATCACAAGCGAAAAGACACCCATCATGTCAAGCATGATCGCCGTGGCCTCAACCATATTAGGTTCTTTCCCCCTCAGCTCAGAGCGAGCGGGTTGTCCGGCATTTGCTCCATAGTTCAGAAGAATCGTCTTAATAGGTAAAAAAGGATCGGACAGACGCGGCCCAGCAAAAGTCGCATAATCATAAGCGGGCAGCCGAGTGTTTAGAGCCCGTAACGCCTCGATCAACTTTTCATCCGACAGACGAGGCATCTCGGTTAAAAGCACGCTCGCGATTAATCTCAACTGATCGTCAAGTTCAACTTGAAGCGAAACACCCTCCAACGCCATTCGTATCGTTTCTCGGTCCTGCTCGGTCAATCTCGTCTCGGAGCGGGCTTGAGATAAAATGATCTGGCGGATAAGTGTCCGCTGTTGAACCGCATTCAAGCCATATTTCCCGGAAATCGTTTCCCCGATCGCAACAGCATCTTGGCGAGCCTTCACAAGTTTAACCACATCTTCAACAGCTTCCCGGTCCAGACGGATTGCATTCAAACGTTCCCGCAGCGCGACCTCGTTAATCCCCCTGACCTCGGAACGAACCAGACCTTTCGCGGCAAATTGTTCAGCAACATCGGGAGCCTCTGCTTGAAGCTCTTCAAGTGTGATCGCCATAGCCTGACCCAACTCCCGCGTTTCTCCCGCCTTAAGATCCGCAGGAATCTTGCTATCGTCCCACCGAGCAAACATCGGCAAACCGGTTGCAGAATGCTGATGGGCCAAATATAGCTGCCCGTTCACACGACCAAACGCCAAACCGAAAACCGTGTCCACGATAACGCGACGCTCTACCGGATTGCCAAAGTCAGCCTGAGGCACAGAGATGTTGATTCTCAGAGAGTTGCCATCCGCAGTAAGGATCATATTCGCGGGAAGTTGTTTCCTGGCGACGGCTTCGTTGATCGCATTCGTCAACGCCGGACCGTCCATTTCTACCGCTGAAACATTAACGCCTTCCGATACGGGCATGAAGGTCGATATCGTTTGTGTTTGTGGCGCCAAGCTCTTCCCCGTTACCGGGAAATTTGTCGGCGTTAAACCATTAAACATCATCCGGTACGCCTTAAATGGGGCGTTTTTGAAGGAGGAATCAAATACCGTCAGTGCAAAAGGAACGTTCTTATCATACCTGGCGCCAACAAGTAAGTTTGTAATCGGAGAACCATTCGCACCCGATGTAATGATTGGTTTAAAAGAATTCGCAGCTGCCAAATTTGTGGACGCTTGGATATCAGCCCCTGCGGTGCCTACGAGAGCATCATTCGCCCCCCTATAAACGCCCGTGATTTCGATGGGTAGACCTCTATCGGTGACTCTCCCAAGCGAAAGATGAACGACAAAATTGGTCATATCGTTAGCCAATGCAGCGAACACAGAGCTCAGAGATAATGCCACCACCGCGGCTGCGATCTTCCAAGCCCTCAACTCGGAGCGACCGACAGGCTGGGAATAAGCATCCCAGGCCTTGTTCAAGGAATCTAAAGCATTCTGCCGCGCTGCTGGATTCGCGCTAAAAGTCGCGCGAGCTTCCTGAATCGCTCCATTAAAATTCCTCCGAGCGGGCGTAGAAATGAAATGGGCTAATGAAGTGGTTTCGAGATCAAACAGATTTTCCGCGATCTCTTGATCCATCGCTACGGCCGACTTGCCTTGGAGCACCAACGCTGCCCTTTCCATCGCAAGAGTTTTCAGATTCTCGCTCAAGGAACTAATCTTGTTAAGATTCATCAAATCTTCATAGGCCCCCTCATTGGGCAGGCCAGACGCATCCGCTTCATCTTTAAGCAAGCTCATAAATACCTGAGCGAACGCTGTCACATCATCAGGACTTCCGGCACGATTGTTTTTTCTGCGCCACTCGTCGTAAAAAAAACGAACGGCGGCATCCCAATTTTGATCCATCAAAACATCCGCAGAGGGCCCTGCAACCGGCGCGATCAGTTCAATGCTCGGATAAAACCCACTCTGGCCCGATTGGCGAAACGCGGACATAGCACCAAAAACGAGTACGACACCCAAAGCCACCATAGCTCCGATGTCTGCAACAGTCCTTAAAAGTCCACGCGTCTCGGAACGGGGAGTAATAGTTTGAACGTCACTGAGGTAAACACCAGAGTCCCTTCCTTCCAGGAAAAACACGGACCATTCCGGATGTGTTGAGCTTTCATTAGTAATCGATTGGATTTTACCGGTGTGAGTTTTGGGCGTCTTGTCATAGTGATCCTTCCAAGTCACATCCAAAATGACGCCGCGCTCTTTCCAGCTTTTTAAATCCTGAAGAGTAGGAGCGGCGATGACTTGTCCAACCGCGTAAGGCTGAACTTCGACACCTTGGCCGATCGGGATCGGCTGCCCCGTCTTTGGGTCCCACAGCTGAACATAAACCTCACGGACTTCTTTTTCGGAAATAAAATCTTCTTCGGATGGAGTTGGCGAATAAACCAACCGCCGCTCCCCCTTTGGATCAACTTCAATGCGGGGATCCAATCCATTGATGGGATTCTTGCCCAAACCTTGCTTAGGCAAAATCCAAACAACAGGTTCGAAGCCGCGTGTTATTGCCGTTCTCATCAACCGCTCAGCAAAAGCGGCAAAAGAACCCCAAGATTCAAAATTTTGTTCGCGAAAATTTCGATCCACAATATCGTGAGCTCCGGGATCTGCCGCACTGACCATGAGACTGAAAGCAGATAAGGGTCTCTCCGTTCGCATTTCGTTTTCTATTTGTGTTACCCATTCGCTCCCTTTGGAGCCATTCCATGAACTTTTTCTTTTTTTATCATACCCCCAAAATCCCAGCGGCATTGTTTTATAACCTGTACGAAGCATGTAAGTAGCAACGAGCAATCGCAGTTGGACTTTAAGCGAATCAGGCAGTCCGTCAGAGTGTAGCAATAATGGCTTCAGGACCGTCTCAAAAATCTGCGCCGGTGTTTGTAACGGTTTTTCACCAGCAAGATCTTTTATGAATGGATGGCGAAGCAGAATTTTTATTTGTTCTTCAGGAAATCCTTTGTAATCATTTATGTACTTCCTTAATTTGTTGATCAACTGGTCAAAAATATGCTCCTCAGGCAACGCCTCTCCGACAAACTGTCCCCTCATTCTTTCAACAAAGTCCTCCGGAGAATCCGACTCCCCCAAAGATGAGAACATGTCTCCAAAAGCCTGACTTTCCCAATAAGGACTTTTCATATTCCATGTACCAGACCCCGTTATTTGTTGTCCAGGATTCAGTTTCTGGAAGCGTTTTTTAAAGTCAGCAAATAAAAGGCGAAAACGTTCTTTAAAAGCATACTCTTCCCTGATGAGCTCTTCTGTCAAAACATTTTCCAATGGCCGGTAGATCGGCATACTACTTATAACACTCCTCACATACTTGACCGCCTCCTCGACCTCCATATCTTTGAGCAAATTGCCGCCTGAAGCTCTCAACTGATTGAAGTCGTCGCTGAGCCCCTCCTCAGGAAGCAATAACGGCATATCCCCCATGCGTTCCACCCGTTTCCCCGCTATCACAATCTCGTTTGCTTTGAGTTTTGGTCCCAGTTCCCTGTTGAATTGATATACTGCCGGCAAGGCCTTGCTTGCAAACCTCCGATAGTCTTGTTTATATCTTGCATAATCTTGTTGGATACCTCTCAGAATCTCCTCTTGTTCCGCAGATAACCGCTTAAACCCCCAGAACTTTTCCACCGCCCCCCTCAACTCGGAGCGACCGACAGGCTGGGAATAAGCATCCCAAGCCGCGTTCAAGGATTCTAAAGCGTTCTGACGCGCTGCTGGATTCGCGCTAAAAGTCGCGCGAGCTTCCTGAATCGCTCCATTAAAATTCCTCCGAGCGGGCGTAGAAATGAAATGGGCTAATGAAGTGGTTTCGAGATCAAACAGATTTTCCGCGATCTCTTGATCCATCGCTACGGCCGACTTGCCTTGGAGCACCAACGCTGCCCTTTCCATCGCAAGAGTTTTCAGATTCTCGCTCAAGGAACTAATCTTGTTAAGATTCATCAAATCTTCATAGGCCCCCTCATTGGGCAGGCCAGACGCATCCGCTTCATCTTTAAGCAAGCTCATAAATACCTGAGCGAACGCTGTCACATCATCAGGACTTCCGGCACGATTGTTTTTTCTGCGCCACTCGTCGTAAAAAAAACGAACGGCGGCATCCCAATTTTGATCCATCAAAACATCCGCAGAGGGCCCTGCAACCGGCGCGATCAGTTCAATGCTCGGATAAAACCCACTCTGGCCCGATTGGCGAAACGCGGACATAGCACCAAAAACGAGTACGACACCCAAAGCCACCATAGCTCCGATGTCTGCAACAGTCCTTAAAAGTCCACGCGTCTCGGAACGGGCTGGAACAGCACGGACGCCGAACGTAGACGGCGTCACTCCATCACCATCCAGGACCTCTAGGCCTTTTTCAGTAAATTCAATCGTCAAATGTGTTCGGGATATTCCCATATCCCCAAGGATTTGGATTTCGCTAGACGGGCTTCTTCTAGACAGGCTTCTTCCTATGGTTATGGAAGAGCGCGTCTTAGAACTCCCACGAGTTAATATAAGTTCTTTGATGATCTGTCCCTTACTAGTTTTCGCTCGAATCAGAACATCTTTTTTAGTCCCTCGGATCGGTTCGATCTCAACGACAAAATAAACAGATCCATCGGGGCTGCTCAAAAGCTCGAGACGAAGCGGCGCAACGGGTAACGCTGTCTCCCTACCCTTGATGCTTTGATCCAGATCAACCGCAAGTCCGATAACTTTTGCCGCTGCGGCAAGCGCTTCACGCTCGGTTTTGAAATATCCATTATTAGGTCCGGACACCCGGTCGCGCGCAATGTCCGGTCCCGTCCTGGGGTTCGCTATCACAGCATATTGATTGTCACCCATCTTAACAACAAGCTCCCGGGGATCCGTAATGTCCTGAACTTCAATCTCTTCTGTGATCCGCTTCATAGCAGGCTGAGCCGGTCTCACCATAACTCTGGAAGGTGTAACAGTCACTCGCTGAGGCTCAATTGAAGGAGCTGTTGGTCTTCCCCGGCGATCGAGAAGGTCACTAAACCATCCGATGACGCCATCAAAAACACCTTGGGCCCAAGCTTCATAAGAACCCCAGACCGCCGCGATAACTGCCACCACGACCAAAAGGAGAACAACGAAAGGATCGCTGATCGCAGAGGTCAAGGCGGACGGCTGGAACTCGCTGACCGCCGCACGCGTGCTATTAACAGCATTCATGACCGGCACAACAGCGTAGCCGATCAATGCCCCGACCGCGGTTGAACCCGCCTGAACCATAAACTTATTCGAAACTTTCGGAAAAGCTAAGGTAAGAAAATTTCCGATGATAAAACCGATCGCTCCACCCGCAAAAGCCCCAACCGTCGGCTTCTGCATCATCTGCTTAACTGGCTGGTCTAGAGAAGGCCATCCCGGGAACACTTCAGCTCCCCGATTCACACCTGCCTGCGCTGTGGACGTTGCTGCCAAAAAGAGCGCCGTGACCGCACCGAAGATTCTTCCAAAAAATCCGCGAATGCCCGCTTGCCGCACCACCGGCTTCTGAACAGCATTGAGAATCGAACCGAGTTTTCCAGCGACGCGTTGGCGAGCAGTTTCTCCCGTTCTCCAGTGCGTCAGACCTCCGTCGAGCACCGGAAATTTTTTCTGACTGCTCAAATCCGCAAGAAGAGCTTTCATTTCATCCGGATTCGTACTCACTAAATCACGGAGATCGGCCTCGGCTTTTTTCGACACAGCCTGCTCCTCAGACTCATTGCTCGCAGTCGAAAGTAATTCAATCACTCCATTTTCATTGAATAAATTAGCAGGCGTTGTCACTGAAACCGGAGCAGTCACGGGCGGCTGTACCTCTGCCAAAACTCCGGTCCATAACGCATAACGTTCTGAAACGAGTTGGGCCTCCTGCAACTCCAGCCGCTCCCGTTCATCCTCCAGTGCAGCAATATCAGAAGCAAGCGCCTGAAGACTCGCTGCCGCACTTTCTCCCGGTGCCTGACCGGCAAGCGTTCTTACGATCACGGCGGCCGCCTCATATTTCCTATCCAACTCCCAGACGGTCGTTGCCCACCGAGATTGTCCATCCATGATCTGCTGCGTCAAGGCAACCAATTGTCCGAGGCGCTGTGCTTCCGCCCCTTGCGCTTTCGCAGCTGCTCGAGTCCATTGATCCCGGCTATCGCGTACATCTTGTTTGCCAAGTTGATAGGCTCGTTTTGTGTCCGCCAGAGATTCCCTCGTTGTACGCAACCAACCGGCATTCAACAATTGCGAATATACGGAATCCGCATTCCTCGCCTCGGAGCGGGCGGCCGTTTCTTGATAAGCTTTGTCGATAGCAACGGGATCACTCAAAAATCCCACATACTGGTCCCAGGCGGTATTCACATCAGTTGGAGTCGCCATTCGCCCTAACACACCAACAAGAGCATCCGCCAAAACAGCATCTTTCCATTGCCGGCCCTGTTCATACTGGCCCGCCAATTTTCCGGAAAGGTTATCCTGAAGAAGCCGTTCAAAAGCCGGATCGTACATGGTTCGAACTCGGCGGTCGGCTAAAGCAAGCCGTGCTATCTCATCACCCCAAGCCTTTGCGTCCGCACTCACCTCGACGGGGGCAATGAGAGCAGCTCCGGGAAGGACACCGCTCGTGATTGGTCCTGTGACGACAGAAACCGTGTTGTCGAGAATGATTGGGCTTTCCTGAGCACCGACTGCAGGCGTGACAGGACGGGCTTGATCAAGAGGAATGCGGGTGATTTCACCGCGTTTTGTTCCCATGACTCGCGGAATGATCTTGTACACCGGCCGACCGTCTTTGCTTTCTCTGGTCGCCTTGACATCGATCGAAAGCGCAATCCCGGCATCAACGGCTCTTTTCGAAGCATTGAAAAGCATGACCGCTTCACCCAGCTTCACTTCAAAATTTTTCGTAACGGTAGCTAAATCACGCGCGATTCGTTCGGAGGGCAACACTCCCAAGCGGATCCATTCTTCGATTGGCAAAGCATTCAAGGCATTCTCGAGATAGGACACACTAAAAGGAAAATTCTCGTTCTGGAGCATGATCTTTTGATACAAATTCTCATTCGACTTCTCCGAAAGACGCGGAGTGACGATGCCGTAGCTGATGGAATTTTCGCGGAAAAGGTCGCTCATGCCGTCGGTGTGGAAACCTCCGGTGATCAGGATCGCCTTGGTGATCTTGCGATCCGTCATGGCGGTCTGCATCTGTTTATAGAAGATAGCTTCACGTTGATGAGCAAAATCATAAAACTCGAGGCCGGCGGTGAAAAGTTCGTCCATCTTGCCGGAGAAGGCTTTCGGCATGACCTGCTGATCTTTCTGAACAGCGACATCCCCGGAGGCGATGACGGCATCTTTCAGCCGCGAAACAAGTGAGGGAACGGCGATGCGATCTTTGGCAGCAACGGCCTGACGCCACTGGGTACGGTTAAGCTCAAGATGAAGAAGCTTACGCAAAAGCTCACCATCCCTATAAAGGGCCAGAAGTGCCTTCTGCTGAGGCTCCTTGGCTAAGGTATCGAGCATCTGCGTAAAAAGATATTCGATCTCCTCGAAAAGAACCTTGGGGTCCAATTCTGATCGGAGAGTGACGTAACCGGCAAAAAGGCTGAATGCAGGATAATCGCTAAACTTAAAACCCTTCGGTCCGGCCTCTGCGGCAAGACGTTCCAGTACCTCGCGCGGCGAAACTTCCGTAGCCGACTTCCCTACGGCAATACTTCCTTCATTGAAATTTTCAAGAGTCGCGAGAAGCTCTTTGGAAACGCCTTTCCCCCGAAGCCAATTGATAAGTTTGGCCTGCTCTTCCTGACCCTTCGCTTTATTCATTTCTTTTTCCAATTGCTGGATGACCAGGAGGCGAGAGATCTGCGGCCAGCCGACCTGTGCGAAAAGACTTTCGAGGTCGACATTCAGGATCTTTTTGGATTTCACCGTAAGGCTTTTGACAAAAGGCATGAAATCGCGACGGCCCTGCTCGAAACGTTTCCAGTCGGCGATCAGCTCACGGGTTTCGGGAGTGAAAGTCTTGGACGCAACGCGATCAAGCTTGGTATCAAATCCTTTGAAGAAACGGGTAACGTCCGTCTCGGCGCCGAAAACTATTTTCAGAGCCTCGTAATTGGCTTTATATAAGGAAGCTTGTTCGATGCCAAGAGCTTCGATATTCTTGTCGGCTTCCATCATGTAGAGTTCGGCGCCGGTGAGTTCCCCCTGTTTGGCGAGTTCATCGCAGAGCTTGAGGTTGCGTTCCTGGTCCGGAAAGAGGCGCAGATAATCGGGATCGAGTTTCTCGGATGCCCCTTCCACGAAGATGGTCTTGAAACCGTATTTCTTATTCATGTAGCCCAATAGCTGCTTGATCTTCATCTGGGCTTGGTAATTGGCGTGGGCGTTCTGGATATGAAGAATGAATTGCGGGTTAGCTCCTGCAGGCGCTTCATAGAGCGCATCCACGGTACCGAGTTCCGCAGGGATATCAATGCTGAGATAGGAAGGTAGCTCACGCTGGCCGGCCATTTCGATTCCTGCACCAGGAGCCGCTGAGACACACTGCGTCGTCAGAAAAAAGAATAAGGTGAAAGCCGCAACCGCCCTGAGCCCCTTATTCATTCTAAAGCCTCCTTAAAAATTTATTTTGTTAACGCTTTTTAAAATTATAATAAAACTTAAAGAAATGTAACACATAGAACGAATAATTCAAGGGTTAAACAGACATTTCTATTAAAAAAATTTCAGGATCTTTAAATGACGTAACCTCTTCAGCTGTATTGGAATAAGGATTTTTCATGGTCAAGCAGGCCTGTTTTCCTGAAATTCAATGCCAAAACCGAGCTGCTCCTTGCGGATCTCCTTACGGCGGATCTTCCCCGCCACATGGTATTCCTCAGGGAAATTGGCGCTCGGGAATATATGAATCTCCACAGGAAGATTCTCGATCGGTTCGATTGCAATGATCTTTGCCGCCGTCTCGAGATTCAAATATTCGACAAATAGGCCACCCTGGCTGATATTAGTGACAATAGCTTTCGTGATAACAAGCTCGTTCTCGGCGCTCGTGATCCGAAGCTCGACGGGGATGGCAACATGCATACGATGATTTCTCCGGCCATCCAGCTGAAAACCGAGCGACTCCTTTGGAGTTTTAGCCCCCTTATCAAGGTACCTCTTATCCGGGTCCTTGTCATAAAGGAATGGCCCAAAGCTTTCCGCAACCTCCTTCTCATCCGCACAGATATCCACCTTCCCCGAGAAGCAATTCTCCTCGAGAAAACTAGCCATATCGGGGGATGCGCCATAGAGAGCGCTGTGCTTAGGACGGATGCAAACGGTCAGAAGTCTGCGGAGCCCGATCGTGTCCAGGGGACCCGCCTCCTTAAAATTCAAAATGATCTGATGAAAGTGGTGGCGCCGGATACTCTTCTGGATCTTCCAGGCAACCTCTTGAACCGTTTCGAAAGTCGGCTCGCCTTTCAAATCAAATACCGCAACCCCTCCGATCTCGCGTGTCGAATAATGAAACTTGCTCATAGCATTCTCCGTTTTCTGGAGCGCTCTGTTCGGCGAAGTTCCCGGTGTAGCTTCGGTGACATATAACCCGAAAGGATATCGCCTTGATGAATCACGCAAAACGTGAGAGGTCCGCCCCGGCCGTTCATTTTT
>JBAXGK010000024.1:0-14575 GCA_037139435.1 Candidatus Omnitrophota bacterium
AGTTGGTGATGACCGCTACACCGATCCCGAGAACTTTGGCGCTCACCGTCTACGCTGACCTGGATATTTCGATTATGAAAGAACTGCCGAAGGGTCGCCAGCCAATCACGACTTATTGGATCACTCGAAAGAAACAGCCCGAGATCTTTGAACACATGGCTCTTCGGATCCAAAAAGGAGAGCAGGCTTACATTGTGTTTCCTCTTATCGAGGAAACCGAGAAGAAAGACTTGCTGGCCGCAAAAAAAGAGTTCGAACGCCTCCGAAAAACCGTCTTCAAGAAATTTCGCATGGGACTGGTCCACGGGAAACTTGATCGTCCGGAAAGGGAAGCGATCATGCGCGCCTTTACTCGAAATGAGATCGATATCCTCGTCGCCACTTCCGTGATCGAGGTTGGCGTGGATCAGCCGAACGCCACCATGATGATCATCGAGAACGCGGAACGCTTTGGGCTCGCTCAGCTCCACCAATTGCGCGGACGCATCGGGCGAGGAAACCTCGAATCCGAATGCTTTCTTTTCGGCGAGCCTACGACGGACGAGGGAAAGATTCGCCTGCGGCTTCTCACGAAGCTGAGTGACGGATTCCTGATAGCTGATGAAGATCTGAAGCTTCGCGGGCAGGGCGATCTTTGGGGGATCCGGCAATCCGGCGAGCCTCTCTTTCGAGTCGCACATCCGATCCTGGACGAGGCCATCCTGCTTCAGGCAAGAAAAGAAGCTCAGAAATTGATCTCGGGAATTCCAGGAAACTCACTGCAAAAAACTCCCGCGTGGGTCCAAAAATATCTCGAACAAATGCCCAAAACCGATTAAACTATCTCCCATGCGCATCATCAGCGGCAAATTCAAGTCTCGTAAGATCGATTTCCCAAAAAATAAGCTGACCCGTCCTATGACGGATCGGACCAAAGAGACCCTTTTCAACATCGTGGGCTCCTTTGTTTTCGGGAAGCACGTCCTGGACCTTTATGCCGGATCGGGGAGTCTCGGCTTGGAATCGTTAAGCCGTGGCGCGATCAGCGCGTTTTTTGTTGACCAGGCGCCGTGGGCCAGACCGATCATCGAAAAGAACCTGACAAGTCTCGATATACGGAACCAGGGCACGATCCTTATGATGGAGATGCTTCCGGCCATTAAAAAACTCGAGAAAGACAAGCAGGGCTTTTCTCTGATCTTCGTGGATCCGCCCTTCATGAAAGGCCTGGTCAAAAAGACATTGATGAGGTTGGATGCGTCTGATATAGTCCTGCCTTTCGCGCAAGTGGTGGTGGGGCATATGTGGCGGGAAGAGCTGCCGAATGCCGAGCTGAAGAACCTCAAATGGGTCCGCACAAAGCGGATCGGGCAAGCCTGCCTTTCATTCTTTTTCCGATTGGAATCAACTCATGAAAAAACGAAAAGCTATATATCCGGGGAGCTTTGATCCCGTCACGTTCGGTCATCTGGACCTGATCGAGCGGGCGCTCAATCTTTTTGACGAAGTAATCGTGGTGGTCGCATCGAATCCTTCAAAAAAAACCCTTTTTACTGTAGAGGAACGCGTGGGGTTTTTAAAAGCCGCGCTCAAGCACCGGCCCCAGGTCAAGGTGAGAAGCTCAAAGGGCTTGACGGTCCTTCTTGCGATAAAGGAAAAAGCATTCACACTTATCCGGGGCATTCGGGCAACTTCAGATTTTGATTATGAATTCCAAATGGCTCTGACAAACCGCAAGCTTGCGCCTAAGATCGATACGATGTTCTTAATGCCGTCCGAGTCGTTTTTCTATGTCTCCTCGCGCCTCATCAAGGAAATCGTTCAGTTGGGCGGCGATGTCACGCGTTATGTCCCGGCGCCTGTTGCCGCCCAGATAAAAAAAATGTTCTCACGTGTCGGAGCCAGCTAAGATGAAACTTATTCTTTCGGAGTTTGAAGAGGGGATCTCGATCCCGGTTGAGGGCTCCTATGACGCTAAAACGATCGAGGTAGAATTTCATGACATGCTATATACGAAGCCCATTTTTCTCTCCGGAGAAGCTGAGAAAAGCGGCGGCATGCTTCGTTTTCAGGGTACGCTTTCGACCGAGGTCAAGCGGGTCTGCGGTAAATGTCTGAAGGAAAAAGGCGAGGCGTTATCCTTTCCGGTCGACTGGATCTTTGACCTCTCCGGCCTGGATTCCGTTGAACCTCTTGAAAATGTGCGCGAGCTTCTGATCGTCGAACATCCACTCGTGCATCTGTGCAAAGAAAGCTGTCGCGGACTTTGTGCCATTTGCGGCATCGATCTCAATGAAGGCACTTGCAATTGTAAAGAAAATGGCTATCATGCTTCCCCAGTCATCATAAAAAAAGAGAAATCCAAGAAGGAGCGAAATCATGGCACATCCTAAGAGAAAACATTCAAACACTCGGTCGCGCTTGCGTCGGGCCAACGACTTTTTGGTCCCGATGTCCAAGTCGCAGTGCGCCCAATGCGGCGCGTACGTGCTGCCTCACCGCGTCTGCGCTTCCTGCGGCTTCTATAAAGGAAAGCTTGTCAAGGCGATCAAGGTCAAGACCAAGGAGAAGGAATAGTTCATGATCCGGATCGCTCTGGATGGGATGGGCGGGGATTACGCCCCCCAGGTCGTGGTCGAAGGAGCGGTGATGGCCGCCAACGACTTCGATCAGCTTGAAATCGTTCTTGTCGGTCAGACCGCCGCCCTCAAGCAGGAATTGAATAAGCATAAGGTCCTGGGTGGCAAGATCATCCTTTATGAGGCAAGCGAAGTGATCGGCATGGGAGAGTCGCCGGTCGCCGCCCTCCGCAAGAAAAAAGATTCATCGATCGGTGTATGCGTTGAGCTTCTGAAGAAAAAAGAGTGTGCCGCCGCCGTTTCTGCGGGCAATACCGGTGCCATGGTCGCGGCGGCAACGCTGATGCTTGGCATGCTCCCGGGGATCAAGCGTCCCGGGATCGCCATCGCAACGCCGACACTTCACGGCATGTCTGTCACCGCCGATGTCGGCGCGAATCTTAATCCTTCCGCTTACGAACTTTTCCAGTACGCGATCATGGCGGACGTTTTCGCTAAAAGCATTCTCAAGAAAAAGCGTCCGGCGATCGGGCTTCTCAATATCGGAGAAGAAGAATCTAAGGGGACAGAAGTTCTCAAGGAAACTTATAAGCTTTTGCGGGAATCGTCGCTCAATTTCATCGGCAACATTGAAGGACGTGATTTCTTTACCGGTAAAGCCGATTGTATTATCTGCGATGGCTTTGTCGGCAATGTGGTGTTAAAAATGATCGAAAGCATTCTTGAGACTTCTGTAGCGCTCATCGGTCGAGAACTTCGCAAGAATCTTTTCACGTCCCTTGCCGCCTGGCTGCTAAAGCCGGCGCTTTCTTCTATTCAAAAGGCGACGGACTATGAAAAAGCCGGCGGGGCTCCGCTCCTCGGCGTTGACGGAAACATCATCATCAGTCACGGCATCTCCTCCGCACTAGCCATCCGCAACGCGATCCGCGTCGCGGGAGAGCTTGTTACCACCCGCGTTAACGCGCAAATCGTGGAAGCCATCACCCCGTACTTGAATCATTCCGTTCCGCCCGTTCCTCCGGTGGAGCGTAAACCCAGCAATGCATCATAATTAATCCCGCAAGGATCAAAAAGGAATCATGACTGCACCGTATCGTGCTGCCATTACAGGGCTCGGAGCTTATTTGCCCGAAAAAGTTTTAACGAACGCGGACATAGAAAAGATCGTCGAAACTACGGACGAGTGGATTCGTACGCGCACGGGCATTCTGGAGCGCCGGATCGCCGCAAAAGAGCAGACCACCAGTGATCTCGCCCTGCCGGCCGCGCAGGAAGCGCTGAAGGACGCCGGGTTGACCCCTCAAGATCTCGATCTTATTATTGTCGCGACCTGCTCTCCGGATATGATATTTCCCTCGGCTTCGTGTTGCCTTCAGGCGAAGCTCGGCGCTACTTGCGGAGCCTTCGATCTCGCGGCTGCCTGTTCGGGATTTGCTTACGCACTTTCTGTAGCGGAAGGATTTGTAAAATCCGGCATTCATAAAAATGTACTGGTCGTTGGCGCGGAAACGATCACACGATTCGTCAACTGGAAAGACCGGAGCACTTGTGTCCTTTTTGGCGACGGCGCTGGAGCTGCTGTGGTTTCCAGATCCAGGGACGGTCATGGCATTCTCGCCTCGTATTTGGGCGCCGACGGCACCCAGAGCGAGATCCTCCAGATTCCTGCCGGAGGCTCTAAAATTCCTCCAAGCGCCGAAAGCGTTGCGAACGGACTCCATTTTATTCGAATGGCGGGACCTGAGCTTTTTAAGATTGCCGTCAAGACCATGGAGCAGGCCGTCCTTAAGGTTCTCGAACACGAAAAGCTTCAAGTCAAAGACATCAATTGTCTCATCCCGCATCAGGCCAATGATCGCATCCTTCAAGCCGTGGCCGATCGATTGAAGATCGCCCCCGAAAAAGTTTTTATTAATGTCCATCGCTACGGCAACATGTCGAGCGCTTCCACGGTAGTCGCACTTTATGAGGCCGTTAAGAGCGGAGCGATAAAGAAAGGGGACTATGTAGTCCTCGTCGCTTTCGGTGGCGGTCTTACGTGGGGCGCGAGCCTTATCAAGTGGTAACCCCTATGACCCAATCCATTGGTTTCCTATTTCCGGGGCAGGGCGCTCAATTCGTGGGCATGGGAAAAGATCTTCACGCGGAAAGCCAGGCAGCTCGCGATGTTTTTAAAAAAGCCGACGAGATTCTTGGCTACACTATAAGCCAAACCTGTTTCGCCGGACCCGAAAGCGAATTGACCCGCACCCTTTATGCTCAAACCGGAATCTTTGTCACCAGCCTCGCCGCTCTAGCAGCGCTCCGTGAAAAAAATCCAGGTCTTACGCCCTCGATCGTCGCAGGCTTGAGCCTTGGAGAATTTACAGCTTTGGCCGTCTCGGAAGCGATCACCTTTGAAGATGCGCTGAAACTTGTGCAAGTACGCGCCGAAGCCATGGAAGATGCCTCCAAAAATAATCCCGGCACGATGGCGTTCATCATGGGACTTACGATCGAACAATGCTTTGCCGTAGCCCAAGAAGCGGGTTGCGAGGTCGCGAATCTCAATGCTCCGGATCAGACGGTGCTTTCTGGAACTCTTTCTTCCATTGAGAAGGCCTGTAAAATCGCCGATGCCCAAGGCGCCAAACGTGCGCTGCCTCTTAAAGTCGGCGGAGCTTTTCATTCAGCGCTCATGGGCGAGGCCAAGGCCCGACTTGAAGCCGCTCTCGCCAACACCCCGATCCATGAACCCAAGTGCACTTTTATTCCCAATGTCACCGCCCAAAAAGTGTCCAAGCCGGAAGAGATCCGGACCCTTCTTGCAAAACAGCTGACGAGTTCGGTTCAGTGGGTCCGGACTATGGCGACTGCGAAAGAATCAGGTATTACGACTTATTTGGAAATCGGTCCGGGGAAGATCCTCAAGGGATTAGCGCGCAAGTGCCAGCCGGATCTCGAAGTTTTTTCATTTGGCGCCGTGGCCGATTTTAAAAGCCTCGAGTCGCTCACGCTGTTGTCAAAATCATAACGATAAGGAGATAGCCCATGGTACTCAAAGATAAAGTAGCTCTTGTGACCGGTGCCGGCCGAGGGATCGGCCAATCCATCGCTCTCGCGTTCGCAAAAGAAGGCGCCATTTTGGTGCTTTCGGACCTAAAAACCGAGTTTTTGACGGAGACCGAGACGCTCGCGAAACAGGCGGGATCTCCGAAATGCCTTTTGACGCAAGCCAATGTAGCAAATGGGGATGAAGTTGCGCAAGTTGTCAAAATCGCTCTTGACACCTTTGATCGCATCGATATACTCGTGAACGTCGCGGGCATCACAAAGGACGGATTGCTCGCAACCATGTCCGAGCAAGACTGGGACGATGTTCTTTCGATCAATTTGAAGAGCGCATTTCTCTTTACCAAGGAGTGCGCTAGACCCATGATGAAGCAGCGAGCCGGAGTCGTCATTAACATCGCATCCATCATCGGAATTTCTGGGAATGCCGGCCAGGCGAACTATGCAGCCTCAAAAGGCGGCATGATCGCTTTAACAAAGAGCACCGCGAAAGAATTGGCCAAACGGAATGTTCGGGCCAATGCGATCGCACCTGGGTTTATCAAAAGCAAGATGACCGACAAGCTTCCGCCGGATCTTGTGGAAAAAATGAAAGAGCGGATCGGGCTCAGGCGTCTCGGAGAGCCTCAAGATGTAGCAAATGTTGCCGTATTTCTAGCATCCGAAGCATCAGCCTACGTCACCGGACAAACGATTGTTGTGGACGGTGGTCTAGTTATCTGATGTGATTATCAAGCAGTAAAGCTTTTAATCTCTAAAGGAGGAAACATCGATGGGCGTTCAAGAAAAAATTACAGAAATTATCGTCGAACAGCTTGGTGTGAAACCCGAGGAAGTCGTTCCGGAAGCATCTTTCGTGGATGATCTTGGCGCAGATTCCCTCGATACGGTCGAGCTCGTTATGGCCTTCGAAGAAGAGTTTGGCGCGGAAATTCCGGATGAAGATGCGGAAAAGCTCCAGACCGTCGGGGATGCCATCAAGTACGTCTCGGAAAAGACGAGCCAGAAGTAATCGGCTCGTCCTTTCAATCCTATAAAGACTTCTCACCCAAGGAAATCCAACTAACATGCGTCGTGTAGTTATTACCGGTATTGGCATGATTACGCCTGTTGCCAATACTGCCGAAGAAACCTGGCAGGGCTTTTTGAAAGGCAAGAGCGGGACGGGTCCTCTGACCCAGATCGACTCAACACCTTTTAATTCCAAAGTTGCTGCCGAGGTAAAAAACTTCGACCCAACCCCATTCATGTCCCTGAAGGAGATCCGAAAAACGGACATCTTTGTCCAATTCGGTGTCGCCACCGCCAAGATGGCTATGGCCGACGCGAATCTGGATATCTCCAAAGAAGACGCTCACCGGATCGGCATTCTGGTGGGTTCGGGGATTGGGGGACTGCGCGTGATTGAAGAACAGCATAAGCAGATGATGGAAAAGGGACCGGGGCGTATTTCTCCCTTCCTGATTCCGATGCTTATTGTCAATATGGCGCCTGGGGCGATCTCGATCGCTTTGGGGCTCAAGGGACCCAGCACTTGCGTGGCAACGGCCTGCGCGACAGGGTCTAACGCCATCGGAGATGCCTTCAAAATCATCCAGCGTAACGAAGCGGATGTTATGTTCGCTGGCGGCACGGAATCCTGCATCACAAACCTTGGTTTTGGCGGATTTGACGCGATGAAAGCTTTAAGCACCCATAATGAAAATCCTATGACCGCTTCGCGGCCATTCGATAAGACTCGCAGTGGATTCGTGATGGGGGAAGGTTGTGCCGTTTTGATTATGGAAGAACTTGAGCATGCAAAAAAACGAGGTGCCAAAATCTACGCAGAGATGGCCGGGTACGGGATGACATCCGACGCCAGCCACATCACGGCTCCAGACCCAAGCGGAGAAGGTGCTGCCCGATGTATGATGATTGCCATGAAAGATGCCAAGGCTCGTCCCGAGGATGTCGACTACATTAATGCTCACGGAACCTCGACCCCGTTGAATGACAAAGTCGAGACCTTGGCCATCAAGAAAGCTTTGGGGGAAGATATCGCGCGGAAGGTGCGCATCAGTTCGACAAAGTCCATGACCGGGCATTTGCTTGGAGCGGCCGGTGCCGTCGAAGGCGCGGCTTGCGTACTGGCCATCCGCGACCAGATCGTTCCGCCGACGATTAATTATAAGCATCCCGACCCGGATTGCGATCTGAATTACGTTCCGAACGAAGCTCAGGTCTGCCGCGTTCGTTTCACTTTATCGAATTCGTTGGGTTTCGGGGGCCATAATGCCTGCATCGCGTTCAAAGCGTATCAGGAATAGGCTCTGTTTTATCTCTTCAGACATACCCTTTTCTGCCGTATTATTAGTTGTCATAATTAACCCTAAAGGGGATCGGCTCTAACCTAAGAGCGTGCATCCATGCGCCTTAAAAAACTTGAGCTTCTAGGTTTTAAATCCTTCGCCGAAAAAACCGAGGTTGCTTTTGACCATGGGGTCACTTGCATCGTCGGTCCTAACGGTTGTGGTAAGAGCAATGTCTCAGACGCTATCCGTTGGGTTTTGGGAGAGCGTAGCGCCAAGCTTCTGCGCGGCTCGACCATGGAAGACGTCATCTTCAATGGCACTGAAGTCCGTAAACCTCTCGCTTTTGCCGAAGTTTCCCTCACGATCGATAACGCGGACCGCGGCATGCCGATCGAATACAATGAAGTCACGCTTACGCGGCGACTTTACCGCACCGGGGAAAGCGAATACCTCCTCAATAAAACCCAGTGCCGACTTAAAGACATTCAGGATCTGATCCTCGACACCGGCATCGGTTCTTCCTCCTATTCCATGATCGAGCAGGGAAGGATCGACTACATTCTCAAGGCGGACCCCGAAGAACGCCGCTTCCTCATTGAAGAGGCCGCCGGGATTGCAAAGTACAAAGTCAAAAAAGATGAATCGATCCGCAAGCTCGAACGCACAGAAGAAAATTTAAAACGCCTCCAGGATATTGTTTTCGAGGTTCAAAAAAACATCCAGTATGCCGAACGTCAAGCGAAACGAGCTGAGCGCTACAAACTCGAACTTGAACGCCTGAAAACTCTTGAGATCAAACGCGCGTTTTATGATCAGCGTCAGATCGAGCAGAAAAAGATCGATCTCACGCAAAGCTTCCAATTCAAAAAAGATGAACTCACCGCTCTTGAATTAAAGCTTCAGGCTCAACATCAGGCCATCGAAGACCAGGAAACTCGGGTCCGGGGAATCGGTCAGCGTTGCCATGTCAAAGAAGGTGAACGCTATCAAGCGCTCGCGCAGATCGAGACGAACGAGCAAAAACTTCAGTTTATCCGGGATAAGCGCGTGGAGCTCGCCCAACAACGAGGACAGCTCCTTCAAGAACAAGATCAGCTGCGCCAGTCCATCGAGGCTGCTGCTATCAAAAAGAATGAACTACACGAACTGCTGAAGACCCGTGAGAGCGAAAGCTCTCAAGTTCAAACGCATCTGACAGAAGTCACTCAGAAGCTTCAGCAGCAAGAGTCTCTTATCCAGGACGCCAAGAATGCGCTTGAAACGGCCCGCAGAGAATTCTTTGATGCCGCGCAGGTTACGACTCAGGCTCGCAATGAATTCCATCGCACCAAAGCGATCGGGGAGAATCTCGATTCGCAGCGTCGCAGGGAAGAATCAAATTCTAATCGTCTCGCGGAGCAAATTGTCGCCTGGGAAGAAAAACTACAGCTTTGTCTCCAGTCCCTTGAAAGCACGAATTCTGGGCTTCAAACGACACTGAGCGGGCATCAAGGGCTTCGGGCGACCACGCATGCCTTTGAGCATGAACTCGCCGAACTCCGGAAGCATGCGCATGAGACTCGCCTCGCACTCCGCGAAAAAGAAACCCGCCTTCATACGCTTACGGAAATGGAAGGCACGAGTTCGACCGTTTTTCAGGAATTCCTCGGCGATGCGAGCCAGCAGGTTCCAGGACTTGTTCGAGGTCTTCAGGATGTCGTGAAAGTGCAGGAGGGTTATGAGTGGGCGATCGATGTCGCCCTGGGACAATTCGCCCGATCCTTGGTTGCCGGAGACATCACGACGGCCCGAGTTCTTGTGGAACGATTGAACGCCAAACAATCTCTCGCTACAGGAATCTTTCTTAAATCGCAAGCAACCCTTTCTCCGGAAGTCGCCCAGCATTACGCTTCCTTCGGATTCCGATCACTTACCGAGGTTGTCCAGATCGAATCCGGTTATGAAGGAATCCTGGGAAATGTTTTTATCGGTGAAACATTTCCGCTCGATCAACTAGAGACGCTCCTCGCCGCACCGGTTCCGGCCAACCTTGTTTCGCGAGACGGCCTTTTCTTAAGCTCCGATCGCCGCCTCTTTTTCTGGAACGATCAAAGCCGTTCTCAGTTCTTTTTTTCTAGAGACGCTGAAACCTCAAAGATCCGTCATGAGATCGAAACGCTAACGGCGCAAGTTCACGAAAAAGAAGCAAAGATCGGCTATCTTGAAAACGAACTCTCGACCTTGCGCACCCAAGGCGCTGAGGCAGAAGAGCAAAAGACCTCGACCCTCATTGAGAAAGAATCCCTCGAGAGTGAGAAAAAAAACGTCGAGGAACGTCTCCAGGGGTTTAAAACCGAGCATGAATTGTCCTTTTCCGAGATCCGTGATCTGACGCAGGAAGCAGAGCAGGTCCGCATCACCCTCGACCAGATCCAGTCATCTCTCTCTCAAAAGGAGCAGGACGAGTCAAGGTTCGGAGAAGTCCAGCGCCAAAAGGAAAAAGATCTCGAACAAGCCACGATTGCCCGCGAAGAAGTCTTGAACGCGGTCCGTCAGTGTCAGACGCAGGCCGAGCAATTTCAACAGGGGATGCGGCACCTTGAGGAATCTCTACGTCTTGTCGAGCAACACACACAAAAAGATCAGGAACGACAGGCCTTTCTGGAACAAGGAAAAGAACGTATTACGACCAAAGAACAGGAACTCGTCCAGGAGGAAGTCGTTTGTGTCCGTCTCGCCGAAGATCACCAGCAACGGCTGCATGAGGTGGATGTGGATCTTGAACTGCTGCGTAAAGACCAGCGCGAGCAGGAAGAACTGCTTTCGAGCCAGCGCCAAACCGTGGACCAAATGCTTCACTCTCAAAAGGTTCTTCAGGATGAAGAGCACCAGATCTCGCTCCAGCAAATGGACCTTGATTATCAACTTAAAAACGTGGGGGAGCGGCTTCTGCAGCGCTACCGGCTGAGTCTCTCGGATTTGAACCCTCAAGAATATGTCTTTACCGACGAAGAGCTTGTTTCTGTGGAGCAAACGATCGCCGGACTTCAAACCAAGGTCGATTCCCTCGGGACCGTTAATCTCCTTGCCATTGAGGAATACCAGGAATTAAAAACACGCTATGATTTCCTCCTGGCCCAGCAAAAGGATCTGGATGACGCACGAAACTCTCTTATGGAAGCCATCCGTAAGATCAACCAAACGACCAAGCAGCTTTTTGAGGATACCTTCAAGCAAGTCCAGGAAACCTTCAAGCAATACTACCAAATCCTTTTCCGTGGTGGAGAAGCGCGCATTTTCTTGATCGATGAGGCCCATCCTCTCGAATCAGGGATTGACATCGTCGTGCGGCCTCCTGGAAAAAAGCTTCAGAATATGTCGCTGCTTTCAGGCGGCGAGAAGGCTCTGACCGCCGTCGCGCTCCTTTTTGCTCTCTTCAAGATCAAGCCGTCGCCTTTCTGTCTTTTGGACGAGATCGATGCGCCGCTCGACGAAGCCAACATCGATCGTTTTTTGGCGGTGCTCAACACTTTCATCGACCAATCCCAATTCATTATCATCACCCATAACCGCAAGACCATCGCCATGGGGAATTCTCTCTACGGTGTCACGATGGAAGAGCCCGGAATTTCCAAGATCGTTTCCGTGAAGGTCCGCTCAGGAGAAGAGTCCCTTCCAGGCGAGGATTTACACCCGAAGGTCGCTGCCGAGGTCGCTGCGGATGCTGCGACTACGGAAACCACGGATACCGTCAGCGCTTGAGCATTCCGAATTACCTGACCCTCTTTCGGATCCTTCTTACCCCGGTTTTTTTTATCACGCTTGTTTCCTACACCCCAGAGAAAGAAGGGATTCGGCTCATTGCCCTGGCGATCTTTGTGGTCGCCGCCTTGACCGACGCGCTCGACGGGCTTCTGGCCAGGTACTTAAAGCAACGGACAGCCTTGGGACAAATGCTGGATCCTCTCGCTGACAAGATACTCCTTGTGAGCGCTTACATCGGACTCCTCTTCGTCTCCACGCTTCCTTTCCGGCCGCCGCTTTGGATCACCATCACGATCATCTTCCGAGATCTCATTCTTCTTTTTGGATTTCTTACTCTGAACTTTGCGGCTGTGAAGATCGAAGTGCAACCGAATATCTGGGGAAAGCTCACGACGGTATCTCAAATGCTCCTGCTATGCTTCATTCTGCTTGAATGGCCGGTCGCGATCCCTCTGGCTTTTCTCACGGTAGCCTTCACGATTGCTTCGGGCATTATCTACATCACTCGCGGGTTAAAATTCATTCAATGAACAGCTTCTTCCTGTCCGTTCTCTTTATGATCATCGCCTACCTGCTAGGCTCTATTCCGTTTGGTCTCATTGCCGGTTTTAAATTAAAGGGCGTCGATATTCGGGAACATGGGAGCAAAAATATCGGTGCGACGAATGTTTCCCGCGTGGTGGGGAAAAAGTGGGGGATTGCTGTCCTGCTGCTGGATGCTCTCAAAGGCTATGTCGCCTGTTTTCTCCCGGCCTTGTTTGGCCAGAGCCTGTCGCTTCCGCTCCCATTGCTTCTGGGTATCTGTGCGATCCTGGGGCATAGCTTCCCGATTTGGCTGAAGTTTAAAGGAGGCAAGGGTGTGGCAACCTCTCTGGGGGTGTTCCTGGCCATCGCCTGGATCCCAACCCTCATCACGTTCAGCCTCTGGATTCTTTGCTTCGCAATCACCCATATCATTTCGATCTCTTCGCTTGTGGCGGCTGCAATTTTCCCGATCATGATCACCTGGCGCTACGCGGGAACCCCCGAAATCAAATTCCTCCTACCGATCAGCGTTCTTCTGACCCTTTTCATCCTCTTTACTCATCGCGCCAACATCCAGCGCCTCCGTCAAGGAACCGAAAAGAAGCTTTTTTGAACCATTCCTTGACAATCACATTAAATCATATATTATTTCTTTAATCGTAATATTCTATAGCGTCGGCTTTTCTTGAATTGTCTTTACACGAAGAGGGTTGGCCGATAGAATTTTAAACCTTACGTCTTTCTTAAAGGAGAAAAATTATGAGCGAACGCAAGAAGCCGGAAAAACCCATCGCAACCGAAGCCAAGAAATCCACGGACAAGCAAAAAGCTCTCGAACTCACCCTGCAACAGATCGAAAAACAGTTTGGCAAAGGTTCCATCATGAAGCTCGGCGATCAACATCACGAGAATGTCGCCGCGCTCGCCACAGGGGCCCTGGGACTTGACATCGCAACCGGAATCGGCGGCATCCCTCGCGGTCGCATTGTGGAGATCTTTGGCCCGGAATCGAGCGGCAAAACCACTCTGACCCTGAATATCATCGCCCGACTTCAAGCAACAGGTGGAGTCGCGGCCTTCATCGATGCGGAGCATGCCTTGGACCCGCAATACGCTCAAAAGATCGGCGTCAAGGTGGATGAGCTATTGATCTCTCAACCTGATTCCGGTGAGCAAGCGCTTCAGATCGCGGAGATGCTCGTTCGCTCGAATGCCGTGGATCTCATCATCGTGGATTCGGTGGCAGCACTTGTTCCGCGAGCGGAGATCGAAGGCGAAATGGGTCAGGCGCAAATGGGCCTTCAGGCGCGCTTGATGTCGCAGGCGATGCGCAAACTCACCGCCATCATCAGCAAATCCAAGACTTGCATTGTTTTCATCAATCAGCTTCGCGAAAAGATCGGCGTCATGTTCGGAAATCCCGAGACAACGCCCGGCGGCAAAGCGCTTAAGTTCTACGCCTCCATGCGTCTTGATATTCGCAGGATCGCGAGCCTCAAGAAGGGCGACGCGGTTGTCGGAAATCGGGTTCGTGTTAAAGTCGTCAAGAACAAGGTCGCAGCGCCATTCCGCCAAGCAGAATTTGACATCCTGTTCGATGAAGGCATTTCGCGCTCATCGAACGTCCTGGAGCTCGGCATTCAATTTCAAGTGATCGATAAGTCAGGGACCTGGCTCTCCTATAGCGACCATAAACTCGGCCAGGGCAAGGATGCGGCACGCCTTTTTCTGAAAGAGAAAGAGAATCGGAAGCTCCTTGAAGAGATCGAAGTGAAGATTCTGGAGAAAGTCGCCGCTGGAGAAAGCGCGCTCGTCGTCGCGGTCGCCGAATAACCTTCACCGGGAATTTTTCTTTCGGAAGGACGGTCTCGGCAGTATTCCGGGCCGTCCTTTTTTCTATTCCTGACTCGCTTTTATTTCTCAAATAGCTGCCTCAATTTCAGATTCTCTGAACTTGATACGAATTGTAATCTATGGATAAAACAATAGAGGAAGAACAGACCCAGCAGGCATTTATTACCTGTTTAAGGCTGCTTGCGGCGAGCGCCAAAAGCGGTCAGGCGTTAAAAAAGAAACTTGCCGCCAAGGGCTATCCCGTTGGGATCATTGATCAAACACTTCATGATCTCAGGACCCAAGGAATTCTGGACGATACGGCGTTCGCTAAGGACTTGATGGCCCGGCTCATTCTCGGCAAAGGCGTGGGTTGTCGCAAAATCGCATTTGAATTGAAACGCCACGGCATTTCCAAAAAGACCAGCGATGAGCTTCTGGAAACTTTGTCCAACGATGACGAAACTGAACGCGCGCTTGGACAGGCTCGAATGAAGTGGGCTGGCTGGTCTAAACTCGACCCGCAAAAGCGCAAGAAACGTCTTTATGATTTTCTCATACGGAAGG